>CBIMFG010000604.1:0-4161 GCA_966243125.1 uncultured Niastella sp. | reverse complement strand
TCGATACCATTGCTGTGAGAGACGGCAAGAAGGATACCCTGCATTGGGACTATTACTATAACAAGAAAAGAGAAAGTAGAATACTTACCACAATACCCGAAAACCAGGGAGAATTGTGCCCGCCGCCCGTTAACTGTTTTTCTCAGGGAGCCACGTTACTTAATTAGAGTATGAAAGTTTACCTTACCCTAAATACTATTTCTGAATTTTTTTGCCTGGCTATAAGCCTTTTTTGCTTATACAGGGATAAGGATAAAGTCTGGAAGGGCTTTATCCTGTTTATATTGCTTACCTGCATTACAGAAACAGCCGGTATATATATACGCAATGAATTACACCGGCCTAACTTTATGTTGTATAATATTTTTCTGGTGATAGAATGTGCCGTGCTGAATTTGTTTTGTTATCATTTGGTTAAAGGAAACGACAACGGGAAAAGGCTGTTGGTAGCATGGCTGGTATTTTTCCTGCTTTATTATTTCTTTGAGTTATATTCAAAGCACTTCAAGGCATATGTTTCAACATCCTCAACGATCATGTCGGTTGAAATAGTACTGGTCAGTATTTATTTTTACTACCGGTTATTGAAAGAAGAAAAGTTCAGACAGTTAGGAAAGTATGCGCCTTTCTGGTGGGTTAATGGCACCATATGCTTTTATTTTGCAGGTATGGCCTGTAACATCTTTTTTAAGTACCTGCTTCAGGATGTCACCTCGCCACATGTAACTTATTCCGCCAGGTATATTGTGTTCAGTATATTAAATGTAATATTGTACGCCTGCTGGTCATATTCTTTTATATGCAGATATTTTCAAAGGACCTATTCTTCCTGATCGGTGTAGCATCGGTGATCTTTTTGATTGCGCCGGTTTCACTTATAGCTTTTGTAATGTTGTACAACAACAGAAAGAAAAGGCATGAGCAGGAAAAAGAATGGCTGAAAACCAACTTCGAAAATGAATTATTGAAAAGCCAGATCGAAGTGCAGGAGCAAACGATGCAAAACTTTGCCAGTAACCTGCATGATAGCATAGGACAGTTGTTAAGCCTGCAGGTTATTACCCTGAGCACCATTACCCCCGATCAACCCGGTCGCATAGTTGAGAAAGTAAACTCAGCCTCCCAGCTGGCCAAACGCGCTATTAAAGAGCTAAGACAGCTTTCGCGGGTTATGTACGGACAGGAACTCATTCGTATGGGATTAGACGAAGCTATCGCTTTTGAGCTCGACTACTTAATAACAGCCGGCACGCATACCGTTCGTTTTAACAATAACTACCAGTCAAAAGAGGGGCAATCGGACAAAGATATTATCCTGTTTCGCATCTTTCAGGAATTGTTAAACAATGCCGTGCGACATGCCGAAGCTACTGCTATCGATGTTTCTATAAACCACGACGGTAATTGCCTGAAGCTGGCGATCAAAGACAATGGAAAAGGCTTTAATGAAAATGACCTGTTAAAAGAGAAAAAGGGCCTGGGTTTGTTTAACATCAGGAAGCGGGTAGCATTAATCGCCGGTGGAATTGACATTATTAGTTCGCCTGGCAACGGAACCGAAATAAAAATAGAAACTCCATATATTTTAAAGAATGGACAATAAAGAAATTCTGGTTGGAATTGTAGATGATCACACGATGTTTCGACAGGGCATCAGAAGCATTTTATCGGAAAATGAAGATATAAAAATTGTATTTGATGCGCCCAATGGCAGCATCATGAAAGAGAAAATAGCTGCTCATCCCTTACCGCACGTTGTACTGATGGATATTACCATGCCACAGGTTAACGGATATGACGCCACACGGTGGCTTAAACAAAACCATCCGTCGGTAAAAGTGCTTGCATTAAGTATGTTTGAAGAGGACGAACCAATAATCAGAATGCTGAAGTGCGGGGCCGGGGGCTATATATTGAAAGAATCAACTGCCGCCGACCTGGTCTTCGCTATTAAAACCATAGCCGAAAATGATTATTTTTTGAATAACCTGGTAACAGGCAAGTTGATACGTTCCTTACAGGAAGAAATAAAAACACCTAACATCGCAAGCGACTTATCCACTAATGAAATCAGATTTCTGGAGCTTTGCTGCACTGAGTTCACCTACAAGGAAATGGCCAGCGAAATGAACCTGAGTGTGCACACCATCGATAACTATCGCGATGCGCTATTCGATAAATTCGATCTGAAATCAAGAACCGGGCTGGTTTTGTTCGCATTGAAAAATAATATTGTCAGATTATAACACAGGCTATGCGGTAAATTGCCGACAAAAATAAGGCCGTCCCGATAAATCAGGACGGCTTCATTGTATTTTGCCGGATGCAGCATTTAACGCCAGCCTAATTCCGGTGCAACATATTTCAAAATTGAAGACAACACGTGCATGTTGTATTCAACTCCTAAAGTGTTAGGAATTGTCAAAAGAAGCGTATCAGCTTCCTGAATGGCTTCATCCTGCGCCAACTCCCTAATGAGCTGATCGGGTTCTGCAGCATAACTTCTTCCGAAAATGGCGCGTCTGTCGTTTTCAAGAATACCAATTTTGTCGACCCTGTTGGCTTCCTGCCCAAAAAAATACCTGTCCTCATCAGTAACCAATGCAAAAATTGACCGGCTCACCGAAACCCTTGGCGCACGCTGATGCCCCGCTTTTTTCCATGCTTCTTTGTATAGTCTGATCTGTTCTGCCTGTTGTATATGGAACGGCTTGCCGCTTTCGTCGAACTTCAGGGTAGAACTTTGCAGGTGCATGCCATTTTCGGCTGCCCAAATAGCTGTAGCATTAGAACCGGCTCCCCACCAGATGCGTTCCCGCAATCCTGCTGAGTAGGGTTCCAATCGTAATAAGCCTGGCGGATTAGGAAACATGGGATAGGGGTTGGGTTGTGCAAATCCAACACCCTTGAGTGTATCCAAAAATTGCAACGCTTTTCGGCGACCCATCTCTTCGTCAGTTTCTCCTTCAGCTGGTTCATACCCAAAATAACGCCATCCATCAATTACCTGTTCCGGCGAACCTCTGCTGATGCCCAATTGTAATCGCCCGCCGGAAATTAAATCGGCGGCGCCTGCATCTTCCACCATGTAAAGGGGATTTTCATAACGCATATCAATAACACCCGTTCCAATCTCTATGTTACTTGTTTTGGCGCCAATAGCCGAAAGCAAAGGAAATGGAGAAGCTAACTGAGCAGCAAAATGATGTACCCGAAAATACGCACCATCTAAGCCGATCTCTTCCGCAGCAACGGCCAGGTCAATAGACTGCAGCAAGGTGTCACTTGCCGTACGCGTTTTATAGCCTGTACGATTGGACCAATGTCCGAATGATAAAAAACCTATTTTCTTCATAAGCCTCCTTTCAATTGTAAAACAACTACACAAAAATACCTTATTTATCCAGTAAGCCCAATACAGGAAAATAAACTTTCGCCTATATTTGAGTTGTAGCAACCTAACATGCGCTTTAAATGGCGTCCTTACAAACATTGATGAAACCTAAATATGAAATAATGTTAAGTAGAAACTTTACACCTCTTCCAATTTTAAAAACAGAAAGACTTACGCTCAGAGAACTACTAATCACTGACGCACAAGAGATCTTCGTGTTGCGTTCTGACAGTGAAATAAATAAATATCTTGACAGACAGCTAAGCAATAGCATAGATGATGCAAGGAGTTTTATAAATAAGATTAAAGAGAATAACTCGCTGTATTGGGCAATAACATTGAGTGACAGCGATAAATTGATTGGAACAATTTGCCTATATGGTTTTTCAGATGAAAACGACAAGTGTGAAATCGGATATGAACTATTGACCAACTTCCAAAAACAAGGAATAATGAAGGAAGCTGTGGAGAAAGTTATTGACTATGCATTCACTACAATTAAAGTCAGGAAAATTGAAGCCTTCCTGCATAAAGACAATCAAAGTTCTATAAATCTGTTGGAGAAACTTTCCTTTAGAAACGCAAACGAACCTGATGACACAAATCCTGACTTAATATGTTATTATTTAACTTATTAGAGCACAGCTGTGTTGATTTTGCCGATAACTGTGCAGATTTACCAATAGGCGTGTAGATTTTGGCAATAACTGTGCAAACCGGTTTGGCTATTGGCGGGCATAGGTAAAATTTATCATTCAATCATATTG
>CBIMFG010000603.1:0-4161 GCA_966243125.1 uncultured Niastella sp. | reverse complement strand
GGCTCATCATATATTTCAACAGGTTCTTCAACTTGTTGGTTACGTTCTTTGTGTTGGCGGCATCGTCGGGTTTGGTCTGCAGTTTTTGCCAAGCATCCGTCCAGTAATGATCGCTGGCCATCCCCTGCAAACCCTGTAATAAAATACCGGTTTTCATATACTGTTTTTCTTCGGCCGGTAATTCAACTGCATACAGTAATGCGGCCAACTCATCAATCAGTTTGTTGGGATCACCGGGCGCCGATAATTGCTTTGTAAACACAACCGGATCTATGAGTATTTTCTTTCCATTACGTACAAAGCCATTATTCACCATTCGATCGGTAAAGGCGGTGCGTTTGGGCAGCGTATCGGAACTGATCCACGATTTATCGTACATAGGCTCCTGGTAATAAGCAGGCCAGCCGGCAACATTGGGCGGGTCGCCAATATTCTGTTGCATTTGCGAGGCTGTTTGTTGAATATTGAGCCAGAAACCATATTGATCTGCATAGTTATCTTCAGCCGGAAAGGGAATGCTGTATTCACGGCACAGACCAACCGCAAAATCAACCGGACTTTTTATAATACCGCCGCGGTTGCCTACATCAAAAAAATGCCGGCTGGTAAATAGTTTTTCCAGCACAGATTTTATTTCATAATTATTTTGTTGAAAGGTGTGGGCGAGTGGTTCAATGATCGTTTTTTCTGTGGCTTCATCTATCTGGTGATATACAAAGAACCGGTACAATTTTCGGCAAATAAAACGCGCCACTTCAGGTTGTTGAAAAATAAGATCCAGCATTTCATCCAGCTCCATTTCCCCTTCTTTTCCTTTGCGGCCTTTTATTACCTGGCTATTGTAAAATGCAGAGAATTGTTTATCGGTTTCGTCGTGACGGCCGGCATCAAAAATGCCATGCACGTCGGGCAACACTTTGTTATCAATGCGAAAACCGGTTAAAATGCGCGCGGCAGCTTTTACATCGGCTTCGGTATAATGCGAACCTGTCCCCTTGCCTACCGTGAATAATTCCTGTAATTCGCGGCCATAATTTTCATCGGGCGCCTTTTTGGTATTGGCGTTTCCGTTCAGGTATTTTAGCATGGCCGCATCCATGGTAACCGCCCGCACCATGGCTTTAAAATTTCCCAGGGCATATTGCCGCAACAGCACATTGTGCTTATAGATCATGGTGGGGTTATCAACCGAGTTGGTTTCTGTAGCAAAATGGTTGTGCCAGAACAACACCATTTTTTCGCGCAGCGTTCGTTGTTGGTTCAGCATGCAGCCCAACCACCACGCTTTAAAGGAGTTTCTTCTGCGGCCACCGTTCATACCGCTGTATTTGGTGGCGGTTATCCAGGTTATACCTGGTTGAATTTCTTCATCGGTGTATTTGTCATCGTTGTAGTTATTTACAGGTGGCGCCGGTATGGGCTCATCCGTGCTCAACAATTGCTGAATGGTATGTTTGAGCGATTTGGAAGTAAAATAATCGATATCTTCCTTTTTTGCGCCAAAGAGGGTGCGCTTCAACAAATGTTTTACTTCAGGCTGCCCCCATTTGCCTTTGTACTTTTTCAAGGATGAAGTTACGGATGGTACTACCATGGCTTGCGTTTTTTGTGCAGGCGACTATTTTTCAACAGATCAATGAGGTCCTGAATGCCCTGGGTAGCCGGTTTTTCAATATTGGTAACATTGTAAACATTACCGGTATCAGGAATCACTTTATCAACCACGTATTTGGGTATGTCCATAGGTGCGTAATTCAACAAACCTGCAGCGGGGTATACCACCAGGGAAGTACCTACTACCACAAAAATATCGGCGCTCATCACTACGGGAACGGCTAACTGGATCATTGGCACCGGTTCTTCAAACCAAACAATATTCGGACGCAATTGTGCGCCATCTTCGGCTTTGTCGCCCAGTTTAATGTCGTCCCGAATGTCATACACCAGCGATTCATCCCATTCACTGCGCATTTTGAAGATCTCGCCATGCAAATGCAGGATCTTTTTTGAGCCGGCGCGTTCGTGAAGGTCATCAATATTCTGGGTAATAATGGTTACATCAAAATCGTCCTGCAATTTAGCAAGACCTATATGCGCGGCATTGGGTTGCGCATCGAGCACATTTTTTCTACGCTGGTTGTAAAACTCCAGCACCAGGGCGGGGTCTTTTTTCCAGGCGCGTGGGGTAGCCACATCAGTTACATTATATCCTTCCCATAAACCATCGCTGTCGCGAAAGGTTTTTAAACCGCTTTCGGCGCTTATGCCTGCGCCGGTTAATACTACGATCTTCTTTTTGCTCATATTCAAATATAAGAAAAGAGCTGCAAGCCGCAAGCTAGCTTTAAGCTGTAAGCCATAAGCCATAAGCAAATACAACACTGCAAGCTGCAAGCCACACAAGCCAGCTTTAAGCCGTAAGCTGTAAGCCATAAGCAAATACAAGGCTGCAAGCTGCAAGCCAGCTTTAAGCCGTAAGCTGTAAGCCATAAGCAAATACAACCTGGCCGCGATGTCCGCCAGCTGGAGGCTTATAGCTTATGGCTTATAGCTTTAGGCTTTCAGCTTACTTTTTGACTGTTAACGACCCAGCCGCTTGTACTAAATTGATGAACTCCTGTCGGTAGCCGTTTGCATCGGTTCCCTTTGCACCTTTTGCTAATTCTATCACTTGCGGGTACGATGCCTGTTGTTTGAATTCACTATTTCTTAACAATAGACCAAAGGAAGCCACCGCAGCCGAGAACCGGAAATTTGCTGATGTACTGGCCAGGGCAATGTGTGAATCGGTAACAGGGTGAACGATCAGTTTGCTTACATCGCCGTCAGGCTTTTTGTAGCGCAGTTTGATGGTCATAATTTCATCACCGCCAGTAACAGCCGTTGTAGTTTTTGCGGGTTGGTATTTTAATTCATCTACTTTACCAATGAATTCGCTTTTTATACCTACGGGAATTACTTCGTATAAAGCCGTTACGGTATGGCCAGAGCCCAGCTCACCGGCATCTTTTTTATCATCGTTAAAATCCTCAGCGGCCATTACCCGGTTTTCATAACCAATAAGGCGATAGGCCTGTACTTTCGTGGGGTTAAACTCAATCTGGATCTTTACATCTTTGGCAATCGTGAACAGGGTGCTGCCAAACTCGGTTACCAACACTTTACGGGCTTCGTTAATGTTATCAATGTACGAGTGATTGCCGTTTCCTTTATCGGCCAGCTGTTGCATTTTGTTATCCTTGTAGTTGCCCATACCATAACCCAATACACTCAGGAAAACACCGCTTTTTCTTTCTTTTTCTATCATAGATACCAGTTCGTCATCGCTGCTGGCGCCTATATTAAAATCGCCATCGGTGGCCAGGATGATGCGGTTATTACCACCCTTGATGAAATTTTCGCGGGCTACTTTATAAGCCAGTTGAATACCCTCGCCACCAGCTGTAGAACCACCGGCTTCCAACCGGTCGATGGCTTCTTTAATGGCGGTTTTGTTTGAACCGCTGGTAGCCGGCAGTACCAGTCCGGCATTGCCGGCATATACTACAATGGCTACTTTGTCATCGGGCCGCAATTGATCGGCCAGTAATTTCATGGACGATTTTACCAGGGGCAATTTATTGTCATCTTCCATAGAGCCTGATACATCTATCAGAAATACAATATTGGCGTTGGGAAGATTTTGTACCGGAATTTCTTTGCCCTGCAAACCAATATGCACCAGGCGGTGTTGCGGGCTCCAGGGACATTCAGATAATTCTGTGTTCACAGAAAAGGGCTCGTCGTTTTGCGGTTGCGGATAGGTGTAATCAAAGTAATTGATCATTTCCTCAATACGCACTGCCCCTGCAGGCGGTATGCTGCCACTATTAATATAACGGCGTACGTTACTGTAAGCGGCTTCATCTACATCTATGGAGAAAGTAGATAAAGGGTTTTGCGTAGCTGCCAGAAATTTGTTCTCTACAATATGATCGTAATCTTCTGTATTGAATTCTGCTGGCTTTTCTTCTTCTTTCACTTCCTGATCTTTTACAATACGGGGCGGCGTAAAACGCTCAGTTTGGGTATAAGGTGCAGTTGCAGGCGCTGGTGCTACAGTCAATTCCTGAAGCGCCAGATCCTGTACCATTGCGTCTTTTGATTCGGTATCAGCAGCTT
>CBIMFG010000602.1:0-4162 GCA_966243125.1 uncultured Niastella sp. | reverse complement strand
GCCGTTGAGTGAATTGAAAGTCGAGTGGGAGGTGAGTTTTAAGAAAGACATGGGTGCGCCCGAAAAGATCCAGTTACCACAGTTGGCATCTTTAACTGAAAACGCAGCAGAAGGGGTTAAATATTTTTCAGGAACCTGTACCTATACAAAGGTGATGGATGTGAAAAAGGAATGGCTTGCCCCAAAACAAAAAATTATCCTTGACCTGGGCACGGTGAAAGATATGGCCGAAGTGTTTGTGAATGGAACCCGCGTTGATTTTCTTTGGAAAGCGCCTTTTCAGTTAGATATCACCAAAGCAGTAAAGGCCGGTAACAACAAACTGGAAATTAAAGTTACCAACGAATGGACAAACCGGTTGGCAGGCGACAGAGACCACCCGGAACATAAAGTATTATCATCGTATCCCATGCCGTTTGGAAGAAAAGGATATGAGTTAACAGCATCTGGTTTGATAGGACCGGTAAAGCTTCAAGCTGTAAGCTATAAGCCGTAAGCTGTAAGCAAATACAGGCTGCAAGCTGCAAGCCTCAAGCCGTCGCGGCAACATAGAACATAAAACATAGAACTCTGAACCTGGAACTCTGAACTTGGAACTCGGAACCTGGAACTTGAAACTTGGAACTCGAAACTAAAAGCACCATATGAATAGTAAGCATCTTTATTTAACGATTACAGCAATATTAGCAGGCAGCCTTGTATTTAGCCAACAAAAACCTCCCGATACCGTAGCCGGCATACCGGTGAATTATAAAGAAGAAAAAGTAGGTACGTATACCTTACCCGATCCGTTGACATTGAACAATGGTAAAAAGGTAACCAGTACCAGTATGTGGGTGAAGCAGCGCAGACCTGAAATTTTTAAGATGTACCAGGAAATACAATTTGGAAAAGCGCCCGGTAAACCTGCCGATCTGAAGTTTAATGTATTTGATAAGGGAACGCCGGTGTTTAATGGTACGGCTATCCGAAAACAGGTGACTGTTTATTTTACCAAAGACACATCGGATCACAAAATGGATGTGCTGATCTATCTGCCGGCCAATGCACCAAAACCAGTTCCCTTGTTACTCGATATTTCCTTTGTGCCTAACTCCCTCTCTGTTGCCGATTCAGGTGTAAAAAAAGGCATGATGTGGTCACGCGATGGCAAAAAAGTGCCTGCAACCCAAACGGCTTTCAGAAAATTTGATGTGGAGAAATTCATCAGCAATGGCATTGGCGTAGCGCTGGTGTATTATGGTGATATAGAACCCGATTTTGCCGGTGGCCTTCCATATGGCATTCGCTCGCAATACCTGAACGGAAAAGAAAAACCAGCACCAGACGAATGGGGCGCTATTGCCGCCTGGGCATGGGGCTTAAGCCGCGCTATGGATTATTTTGAAACCGATAAAGATATCAATGCAAAAAAGGTGGCCGTAACAGGCGCTTCCCGTTTAGGTAAAACTGCCTTATGGACGGGCGCACAGGACCAGCGGTTTGCCATGGTGATCGCCAGTATTTCTGGCGAAGGCGGTGCCGCATTGAGTCGTCGCAATTATGGAGAAACCATTGGACATATCACAGACCCCACCCGCTATTTATACCAGTTTGCTGCCGACTATCACAACTACAGCAATCGCATTGATCAACTGCCTATGGATGCCCATATGTTGGTATCATTGATTGCCCCAAGGCCATTGTTGTTGCAAACAGGAAATACCGATTTCTGGTCAGACCCCAAAGGCGAGTACCTCTCGGCCCAGGCTGCAGAGCCCGTGTATAAATTATTTGGAAAGGCAGGCCCCGGCGCTCATGAATTTCCTGGCCCGGGCGACACCAGCCTGTTAAATCCGCTGGGTTATTACATGCACGAAGGTGGGCATGCGGTGCTACCTACTGATTTAGACGTATTTGTGACATTTATAAAGAAATACCTGATACCGAATTAAAGATTCTCGTATGGCAAGTAATCGTCACGCCGGCTGTATCTACAGTCGGCTTTTTTTATGTGAAAAAAGCCCTGGCCATCACACGAATAATGCGCTGAAATCCTTGTAGAATACCAATTTAGCTGATCTGATATTGCCTTTGCCATCATTAAATTATCAAAAAGCTGGTTAGGAAGGCGGCCAGCCACGCTGTACTTTTACATCATCAACGGAGCGAAAAGGTTAAAATGACAAGTAAAGAAGAGAAGCGCTCCCCACAACACAGATTTTTATCTTTTTTTTCATATGGCAAGCAATCGTTAGAGGTCGACCGTTTCTACGGAGGACCTTTTTTCTTTTATAGACCTTTGCAAACCCGAAAGCCCTGATCAGGTCCCTTGCCACTTGCTTCATAACCAGCCCTGAAAGCAGGTTCACAACAAAAGTCAGCTCCCATCCAGCCACCGCCCTTCCAAATACGTTCCGGCAAAGTATCCCGTTTATCCCAGCACCATTCACGTACATTGCCCGACATATCATATAAACCTATCTCATTGGGTTGTTTACTGCCAACCGGTTTTGTTTGGTTCTTATTTTTCTCCAGCGCCTGCCAGCTCCAATTGCCGGTTAAATATTTGTCACCCGAGTTTTGCCAAAACCAGCCTATGTTGTTAATGGCGTTACTGCCGCTATAAGTATAACCTTTACTTTGTTGTCCGCCAATGGCTGCATATTCCCATTCCGCTTCAGTTGGCAACCGGTAACCATTGGCGTTCCTGTTGATGGTAACCAGCCATTTTATGTTATCGAGCTCGTTGGTGTTGGCGGGGTCTCTTTTATCTTTATTGATACTATAATAAGGTTGTAAACCTTCTTTACTGCTTCTTTTGTTACAATACTCAATGCAATCGTACCAGCTAACTGTTTCAACAGGTAACTGATCACCATTAAAGGCAGATGGGTTATTGCCCATTACACGCATCCATTCTTTTTGCGTTACTTCAAACTGGCCCACATAAAACCCGGCGATGGCGTTGTTTTTATAAACGCCGCCCTTAACAAATACAAAATTCTCAGGCAGCTTTTGTGCACAGGAGGTTATAACTACCATAGCCAGGAGGTATAGTTTGTTCATAGTACGAGGTTTAAGGTTTAAAGTATAAGGTATAAAGTATAAGGTAAAAAGTATAAGGTTTAAGGTTTAAAGTCGGTGCGCTTAGAAGTTCCTGTTTAATTGCGAGCCTCAAAATTAGGCGACCTTATACCTTAAACCTTATACTTTAAACTTTCACCTACCAAACTGTAGCGTTTATATACCCGCTTCTGTTACCCCATGCTTCCAGCGCCAGGATCTGGTAATTGTAACTGCCAAAACCCTGACCGCCGCTGTTGCGCCAGTTGTTGATGTGGTTGGCCATGTTAACTGAGCGGTTTGATCCGGTGGAGGAACCGCCCCAGGTGTCTTTGTACTGCCAGAAGGTAGCGGTACCAATAATAGAAGGTGCGTTAACGCGTTGCGATTTGTAGAAGCTGTAGGAGTGCCCATCGCTGTTAACGTTGTTTACATAGGTGCCGCCGGTTACATTGCCCATTTCGGCAACATAATATTCAATCAGCGGGTTGGTGGTCCAGCCATAGATGCCAACAAAATTGTAGCTGCCGCTAAGGGCGCCTACATTGTAGCCGATGTTGCGGGCAGAACCGGGGTTCCAGCCTTTACCACCTACAATGTCGGTAACGTTGCTGTAACTGATGGCGAAGTTGCCTGCATTGCCAAAGGTAATGTTGCCCGATCCACCTTCGCGGTATAACGACCAGAAATACCCGTTGTTGGTGCCTGTTGCTTCAGGTTGGGCATTCTCGTTAACGTACCCGGTAAGGCGTTCGCCTTCAGGAGTAGTTTCGGCAATGTGGCCTTTTTTATTGCAACCGGCAATCATGGAGGAGCCGGTAATGAGCAGCAAAAGAACTGCTCCGGAAGCAACCTTCCAGGTCACTTCCGATAGGAATGTGTTTGATGTCATGATGGCAAATAATTGTTAGACTATAAATTTAACTAACACTTTGCATTCATGTAACCGATTGCAATAAAAAAGTCTCGTATTGGTGCTTAATGCGATGGATCATTGTGGCGCCCATTCATTAACTGAAACAACCGATGCCTGGCGAATAAATACTTTCGTTGTTAATACCCGGTGTACTTCTTCATCACGATCTGCACAGCCATCGGCCAGTACCGTTAGTGTATA
>CBIMFG010000601.1:0-4164 GCA_966243125.1 uncultured Niastella sp. | reverse complement strand
CCTCTGGCCGCGTTATTTGAAACATGATAATCAGCAGTATCCTTATCGAAGTAAGCCACGCCATTTCTACCCAAATCATAATCAACTGCTTTTATGATTGCACCGGTTTTTATCATATGCGTTTTAAACGGAATTGTCGTTTGTGAATAAGGCTGTCTGAACAGGGCATCCAACACATCGCGTTTAATGGTGGTGTTTTCCAGTTTTAGATCTGCCGCCAGCTGCATCACCCCATTTGTGGCTTCAGCTGCTGAGGGGCGGGGTCCCTTGTTCTGCCAATAAGCTAATATTTTATCGTAATCTTTGTTGCTGTGCACCTGCATGGGATTGTTATTGCCCAGCTTTTTCAATGGCCACCAGGCCCAGCCTATATTATTGGCTTCCAGTAACTGCACTGCTTCGGTAAACCAAACGTTTGAATTTTCGCCGGTTTCGCCCAACCATACCGGTACGTTGTATTTATCTCTGGTTTCCAGAATGTGCTTTATAGAACCGGGGGTATTAAAGCTCCAGTATTTGTGAAAGCTCAACACCATATTATTATCCCAGGTAGGCAGTATGCCATTGTAATTATTACCCCAGCCATTTCCTTCTATTATTATGATGTGTTTTTTATCTGCTTCGCGAATGGCTTTGGTAATATCCATCATCAACTGTTTCAGGGGTTGGTTCCCTTTTTCCTTCAAGCCGTTTTTGTCGTTGGCCAGGTCTTCAAAGCCCCAGTTGGGTTCATTCAAAATATCGTAACCGCCAATAAAGGGCTCGTTGGCGTAGCGTTCAGCCAGCTTTTTCCACAAAGCGATCGTTTTTTGGCGATTGGCTTCATTTTCCCACAGCGATGGCTTGGAGGCATCGCGGTCAGAAATATTGAGGTCGTTGCCCTGGCCGCCCGGCGCAGCATGCAGGTCAAGAATAAGGTACATGTTGTTGGCTTTGCACCAGGCAAGCAGGCTGTCTGTGATGCGGAAGCCTTTTTCGAGCCAGGTATTTTTGCCGGCTTCAGGTTCCTTATCAACAGGCAGTGTATACAGGTTGAAGTGCATGGGCAAGCGAACAGAATTAAAGCCCCAGGCTTTCATTGAATCTATGTCAATTCGGCGGGTATGGTTCGCCAGCCAGGCGTTGTAGAATGCGTTGGTGTTTTCTTCCCCAATAAGTTCGGCTATGCGCGCCTTGATGCTATGCTGCATGCCCTGGCCATTTACCTGAAGCATGTATCCTTCCTGCAACATCCAGCCACCCAAACCTACGCCACGCAGCAAAACGTTTTGCCCTTTCCCGTTCACGATCTGTTTGCCGCGAACCTGTAAAAAACCCTGGGCCTTGATTTGCGGAGGTACCATTATAATAAGGAGTAAAAAAAGCAAGGACGTTAGTTTGATGGGTGCCATAAAGAACATTTACGGCTAATTTAGAACTCTGTCAATAAAATATGTATTTTGGCACCACATCATTACCACATCAAAACCACCTTAATTTGTTAAAACACAACTACTTTACCACTTCAAAGCCACATCTGGGCCGTTTTTTGTATTTATCATTTACTTACCTTAGTATTTGAACGTATTAATAGCCCTCAATTGCTGTCATGATGAGAAAGTTACTGCTAGCGGTATGCTGCTTTCGTGTGTTTATTGGGTATACCCCAAATACCATTGGTTTGCCTGAGATTATTAACTATCCCAAACAGAGTTACAATGCCGGTACCCAGAACTGGAAAATTGCCCAGGATAAAAAGGGAATTATGTACGCGGCTAATGATGAAGGCCTGCTAAGTTTTGATGGAAGTTTCTGGAAGAAATACACTCTACCTGGTGGAACCGGGGTTCGATCCCTGGCCGTTGGAAATGATGGCCGCATTTATATAGGCTCGCAAGGCGAGTTTGGTTTTTTCGAACCCGGAAAAAATGGCAGGCTTCTGTACCGGTCGCTAAACGATCTGGTGCCTGAAAGTGAAAGGGACTTTACCGATATCTGGGATGTGATCCCTGTTGGTAATGAAGTTTTCTTCCGCTCGTACAGAAAGATCTTTCAACTGCAGAACGATAAGATCACTGTTTTTGGCAACCCGGCCTGGAGCTTTCTGGGTCTACATCAAAACAAACTCATCAGCAAAGCCTGGCAAAAAGGACTGTTGCAATTTCAAAACGGTACCTGGGTGCCTTTTTCCAAAGCCAATTTTTTTCCGGAGAAAGCCGAGATCACGGCCATTGTTCCGCTGCAGGGCGATAGCTCGCTGCTGTTGACCAAACACCATGGGTCATACATTCTGCATGGCGAAGACATTATTCCTTTTGAAACGCCCGATCTGCGGCTGATCAATGAAAAGAACCCTTATAGCGCAACCCTGATCAATGAAAACCAGATAGCGATTGTTACCAACCTGGCAGGATGTTTTATCATCAATAACAAAGGAGAATTGGTTCAACGCTTGTCAAAGCTCGATGGGTTACAAAGCAATAATATCCTCAGCGTTTTTGTTGATGGCAAAAAGAACATCTGGCTGGGGCTCGACAATGGCATAGACTTCATTGCTTACAACAACGCCATTAAACATATTTACCCCGATTACCAGGAACACAGTTCCGGCAAGGCAGCAGTTATTTTTAAGAACGATCTATACATTGGTACCTCCAACGGTGTGTACGCGGCTTCGCTTGCTGAACAAAAAGACATGGGTTTTATTAAAAGCAAATTCGATCTTATACCCGGTCCTAAAGGTCAGGTTTGGAACCTGAGCGAATTGAATGGCCAGTTGGTAATGGGTCACAACGACGGCTTTTTTGTTATTGAAAATAAGGTCTCGCGCAAGATCGACAGCAGCTCCGGCTTTTGGACCTTTTTGCCTTTAAGCAATGTTACGCCTTCACCGATTATTATGGCCGGAACCTATAATGGCTTGAATTTTTACAATTTTGCCAATGGTAAATTTACCAACCCCGAAGTGCATTCGCATTTTGAATCGGCCCGTTTTGTGGCGGTTGATAATAATATTGCCTGGGCCGCCCACCCTTACAAAGGGTTGTATAAAATAACCCTGAACACTACTGCTCAAAAACCGCCCTACACAGTTTATAAAGACACTAAGGGCATATTAAGCAGCAACAACAACCACATCTTCAAAGTAAAAAGCCGGGTTGTACTCACCAACGACAAAGGCATTTTTGAATACAATGCCCGAACCGACGATTTTGAACCTTCCACTTTTTTGCAAAAGATCTTACCTAAAGTGCCCATCCGATATATGCGGGAAGATAATAGCGGCAACATCTGGTTTGTGTTTGATCGTCACCTGGGCGTGGTGGACCTGAGCGGCAAAGAACCGCAGATCATTTATTTTCCTGAGCTGAATGGTAAGATAACCGGTAATGGATTGGAATATGTTTATCCCTACAACAACAATAATGTTTTTATTGCCGCCGAAGAAGGGTTCTATTTAATCAACTTCGATCAGTATAAACAATTCAGGGAAGACATTCCTGTTCAGATAAGCGATGTTCGCATTGTAAACAAACGCGACAGCACCATTTTTGGTGGTTATTTTAATAATGAAGCAACGCCCAGCATTCAATATGCCTGGAACTCTATTCACTTTGATTTTTCATCGCCGTTATACGGCAAGCAATCGAGCATTGAGTTTTCTTATTACCTCGAAGATTTTGATAATGGCTGGTCGGTATGGACAAAGAAAAATGAAAAAGATTATACCTATCTGTCCCCGGGTACATATACATTCAAGGTAAAAGCAAGAACGCATGAGGGCCAGGAATCTGTGGTGGCTTCTTATAAGTTTACCATTCTGGCGCCCTGGTACCGCAGCCGGTGGGCTTATTTGCTGTACACACTGTTATCAATCCTGTTTATTTACACCATTTATAAATGGCTAAAGAAAAAATTCATTGTACAGCAACAGCGGCACGATGAAGAGCGTCAACGCATGGCTTACCTGCACCAGTTAGAAATTGAAAAACACCAGGAAGAACAAAAGCAATTGATGTATTTGCATCAGTTGGAGCTGGAGCGCAATGAAAAAGAGATCATTCGCCTGCAAAATGAAAAGCTGCAATCGGAAATAGTAGTAAAAAACAATGAGTTGGCGTCTACCACCTTTAACCTGGTACAAAAAGGTGAAATGCTGATGAAGGTGAAAGAAGAGTTTGTGCG
>CBIMFG010000600.1:0-4166 GCA_966243125.1 uncultured Niastella sp. | reverse complement strand
CATGGTATGGTCAACAAAATTCCTTTTTACAAAACCACCGGCAACGTAAGCAGGAGAACGGTGTGCATCTACGTGATCGGGCCCATTTTGCGCATCGTCTTCCAATATAAATACCACCGATTCTTTCCATACCGGGCTTTTGCTCAGGTGCTCTATGAACATCCCAATGGCCAGGTCATTATCGGCAACGTGTGCAAAAGGCGAGGGGCGGCCTGCAGCCATGCCTTCGGTATGATCGTTGCCAAAGCGAACGGTTAACAGTTGCGGCAGTGAATTGCTGGCTACCAGCGCATCAAAATCTTTTTCCCAGTTGCGGTAACGCGCGGTATCTCGTATGTGCAGGTTAAAGCCTTCGAAGTCGGTAGCAAAATGTCCGTTTAATACGAGGATAGAAGCGCTCTTTTTGGTAGCAAATTCGCCATAGGTTTTAAAACTAACGCCTGCGGTGCTGGCCACATCCCAGAGGTATAACTTATTCAGTTTGGTGGCGCTTTTGGCGCCAATGCCTCTTCGGCCATAGCTGGTGGGCCAGTTCTTTTCCATATAATCGGTAGCATAAGCACCCATGCTCCAGTTATGCCCGTCGGCGCTTACTTCCCCATCAACATAAAAATTATCGAGCAATACAAACTGTTTGGCCAACGCATGTTGGTTGGGCGTTATCTTCTCACCAAATAAAAGCAATGCCGTATCGCCATTGCCACCAGGTACATCGCTTAATACCTGGTCGTACGTGCGGTTTTCTTTGATGATATAAAACACGTGTTTAATAGGGGATGGGTCGCCCACTTTTTGTGGAACCGGATTGCCGGCTGCTATGCCTGCGGCCTGCGTTTCAGCTTCTTTTTTATAAGGCGTGTTGTGGTATACCGCCTGTGCATATACCGATAACTGTTGTTCATTGGGAATGGGAATGATACTCATTGTACCCGTTAGCAGGCCACCACCAATGTATTGCACCGTTTTGGGCTGCGTGCTGTCGCCTTCGTGAATGCCTACTGCCTGTTTTTTACCAATAGGATTTGGGCCATGGGGATTGGCAAAGGAAGAGAAGCCTTTTCCATTGCTAACATACAGTTTGTTACCGGTCACTCTAACACAGCTAGGATACCAGCCGGTAGGAATGTAGCCTTTTGAAACACTGTGGCCGGGTTGGCTTACATCAAATACAGCCAGACAATTGTTATCGGCATTGGCAATAAACAGGGTTTTGTTGTCGTCGCTCAGCGCTACGCCATTACTGGTAGAACCGCTTAATTGTGTGGGATACAACGCTGCATTTAATGTTTCCACTACCTTTCTTGCCTTAAGATCTATAATAGATACATTGTTGTCATTCGCATTGGCTACATATAAATACTGACCGTTCTTCGATAAACACAGGTCATTCGGATTATCACCTACGTTAACACTGTCGGTAAACGCATTCTTTTTGGTATCAAAAACCATTACCTTGTCGGCGCCCCATAAGGTGATGTACAATTCACTTTTATCGGGCGACAACAAACAAGTATATCCTTCAGAACCCAATGGAAGTTGTTGTACCGTTTTATGCGCAGCCACATCAATCACATACAAGCTGTTGTTTTCTTTGGTAACCACATACAACATTTTTTTCTTATCATCCAACGCTATGCCTGCGGGTGAGATCTCAGCCTGCGGATATGGGGCGCCCAGTTTAAAGGTATCGGTTGTTACCAGTTTATTATTGCGGATGGCATATTGCAGGATCCAGTTGTCATTTCCGCCGGAGGCGTACAGGTATTTTTCATCGGCGCTGAAGGTGAGTCCACCCCAGGAACGGCGGATCACTACTTCATCCAATGGCTGATCGGTGCGGGCATCTATCAACTGAATGGTTTGCGTGCTTTGACCGTTGTTGGTAACGGCCGCAAAATGCCGCAAAGAACTGATGGCAATATTCAATGGCAGATCGCCCAAGGGCAAACTTTTGCCTGCAGGCGTTAACGACCAGCCGTTTGGAAGATGAACGCGTTTGCTTTCCAATGTAGAGAGATCCTGGCTTTGCGCCTGTAGGGCGGCAACTGCCAGAAAAAAGCATATGACCTTTTTCATTTACTAATGAGTTGGTGTAATAAATTGTGCGGGCAATCGTGCGGGGGCCAAGGGTTTGGGGCGGTGAAGCTATTGATTTATGTATTGTTTTTATATTAATTAATTGTAATTAAGTTGATGGGTTGAACAGTTAACCAGTTAACCAGTTGACGAGTTGACCAGTTAACAGGTCCAATAATTGCGTGAGGCTGTATTCTCCCCTCCTGGGAGGGGTTGGGGTGGGTCGATTCCCTTAAAACAAATAATTAGATGCTGAAACTATTTTTTAGCTTTCTTCTTTTGTATAACGCCTGGGGTTTTCCACCCATTATAATAAGCGCAAACCGGCTTCATTAAACAGATAGGGCATTTAGGTTCTGGCTGACAAATTTCCCGGCCCAGGAACGACAGGGCCATGCCGGCGTCCCATTCTTTTTCAGGCAATAATTCCATTAACTGTTTTTCTATCTTTTCTGCATTGTCGGTATTCACAATGCCGAGGCGGGTTGCTACCCGTACCGTATGCAGATCAACAATTATTCCCTGTGGTGCTGCTTTGGCGCCACGCCGGATCACATTGGCTGATTTACGACCAATACCTGGCAGTTCAGTCAACGCATCCATTTCAAGCGGAATGTTGTTGTCTGTTTTTATCTCGTTCGCCATCTTCACCAGCCACTGCGCTTTATGCGCAAAATTCCTGACCTTACTAATAATCGGAAATATAGATTGGGGATCTGCTTTTGCAAGCGATTTTATATCGGGATATGCTTTAAAGAATTCAGGCGCCACCTGGTTGATAAGACTATCGGTTGCCTGTGCCGATAAAACAACCATCACTATCCACTGATAAGGAGTAGCCGCATCAAGTGGATGCTTTTTGTTTTTATACTTTTTCAGTAACGGCTTTATTGCTGCTGGCCAATCGATGGCAGGAGGTTTCATATGACATATTATGTTTTTAAAGTTACTTAATAGTATTGTATGGTGGGGCCTTTAGCTCTATCTTTCGGCCCAACAGCTATCTGAAAAATCGGGAACCCACTCACCACTCACCATTAGAATGTATTCTTATACAAATTACCCTGATTACTCAGTTTACTTTTAAATTGTGCCAGTTGCACCCAATAAACAATCCAGAGTACCATTGCTGCCAGGCCAGCCAACCCTTTTATTAACGGAAAGGGAATAACACTTACACAAAAACAAACGGCATAGGCGATGCCAATGTTATAAGTGGGTCTTTCACCTGACGACACATTAAATCCGCCAAAGATTGAATCCTCTTCCGATTCGTTTAATGCGTTGCGAAGTGAATCAGCAATCTTGCCTATTACAACAAACATCCATATAAGTCCGAAAATGGGAATTAACTGCAGCCAAACCTGTCCGGGTTCCATTACGCGATTTTCAGGACGAATGGCTTCCAAGGTGCGGTGTTGGGTAAGTAAGAAAAGAATAGCCGGGATCAGGAAACCCAGCAGTAACAGGAGTTGGAGATGGTGTAGAATCATGTATTAAGGGTTTTTAACGAATGGCTAAAAGTAGCCATTAATTCAGACCTTCAAAAGCTTTAACTGGCTTTTTCTCGCTCCGGACTAATCAACAAAGTAAAATTGAACCATTGAACAAAGCGCCGAAATGGTTGTTCTTCCTATTTTGCAGACATAATTTTCAGGTGCATTCAGTAAACAACCGGGAAAAGTATAAGTGTTGTCGTAAAAGGTATAAGTGCGCCAGCCTTGTGCTGTGGAACTTTGTGTTGTAAATAATAACAATCGTTATGACAACAACACAAAACAAAATAGCCCTGGTAACCGGCGGTAGCCGTGGCTTAGGAAAAGAAACGGCGCTGCAATTAGCTCAAAGAGGTAACCATGTTATCATTACTTACAATTCCAAAAAAGAAGAGGCAGAACAGGTTGTACAGGAAATTGAATCAATTGGCCGCAAAGCAGCTGCGTTACAATTGAATGTAGGTGAGGTACACAGTTTTGACAATTTTTCAAACACACTCTCTGCGTTGTTGAAAGACAAATTTGCCACCGATCGTTTTGATTTTCTAATTAACAATGCGGGATTAGGATTGGTAGTTCCTTCCTTTGCTGCTA
>CBIMFG010000599.1:0-4169 GCA_966243125.1 uncultured Niastella sp. | reverse complement strand
ACGTGCGCAGGCAGCAGATGTTTCAGCCTCGGCAGCGGCCATGTTGGTACCTGAATAAAAATTCAGCTTAATAAGCGCTAAGCCCTGAATATTTTTTGTTTCAATACTTTTAACACCGTTAACATACAGCAGCGTGTTGATATACTGCCTGGTAAAAAAAGTTTCCATTTGGTTGGGCGTAAAACCACCGTATGGATGGCAGATATACAAGACCGGAAGACCCAGTTTTGGAAAGATGTCGATTTTGATGGATCGTACGCTGTTAATCCCGAAAAACAACAGCGATGCTACCAGTACCATAATGGTAATGGGCTTTTTGAGCGCGAAAAGAATTAAGTTCATAAAGCTTTAGACATTAAAGGGCAAAAAGAGGCTTCCCCGGCTTGCCGGGGTTTTTCAATGGTGGCATTTTCGTATTTGATGTTTGCTGAAACCTGCCGGTTTACACCAGCTTGCGAACCACGCTTTTTGCGTTTTCCAGTGCGGTATGTGACTTGGTAATATGAGCCATTAAAACGCCCGACTCCAATTCTGAAAAGATCACTTCAACCAACTCTTCATCATTGAGTGCTTTACTCTTTGGGCGTTTTAATTGTTTTACAAGATGTGTGATACGGGTCTTTAAGTCTGACTTGAATTTTGCTGCACGTTCAAAAATTTCCACCTCCTGCGCCGGTACTTCATTTATAATTTTGTTCCAGGGACAGCCTTTGTAACCATTAGCAATTTGTCGCTTAATGCGGTAATCGAATAAAGCAAACAGTTTATCAATTGGCGTGTCGAAATCTTTGGTAAAAAGATCAAGGCCATCAAACCATTTGTTATAAAGCTGATCCATGTAAGCGAGCAGTAGATCACTTTTTGACTTAAAGTGATTATACAATGATGGTTTTGAAATGCCAGCTTCCTCAATAATTTGATTGATTCCGGTAAGATTATACCCCTGCTCATAGAACAACCGATCAGCTGTTTCCATGATCTTGTCCAATACAACTACTGGTTTCATAATTCAAAGGTAGGAATTCAGGAGTAAACTGACAAGTCTGTTAAATTATTTTTTATCTTTGTTTAACATGTTTGAAGTATTTGAAAAACACCTTCGGAATTACGTGAACATTTCAGCTGAAGAGCTGGAACTCATTCGTGCGGGTAGTGTGAAGCGCTCACTTCGCCGGTGGCAGCCTATACTGCAAGCGGGTGAGGTGTGGGGCATTAATTGTTTTATTGCCAGCGGAAGTTTTCGTTTGTACAGGATTAGCGAAGATGGAACAGACCACACTCTCCGGTTTGGGATAGACAGCTGGTGGATCAGCGACCAGGAAAGTTATAATAATAACAAACCGTCTGATTAAAACATAGAAGCCATTGCCGCCAGCACCGTTTTTATTTGGACAAAAGCGAAATGGGCAGAGTTGATGGAAACAATTCCCACACTTAAAAAGTTCAACGAAATATTACTCGCCAAAAGTTTTGAAGCAAGCCAGCGCAGGATCTATTCTTTGATCAGCTATTCAGCCGAAGAAAAATACAAGGAATTTCAGCAAACGTATCCCAGTGTTTTTAACCGGGTACCACTGCACATGGTGGCCTCTTATTTAGGTATCTCAAGAGAAACGCTCAGCCGCATACGAAGGGAGTATTCCAAACACCCTTAAAATAAAGTCCCCCGGTGTTAGCCGAAGGACTTTTAATAAACCAGATAAAAACTTATGCTATCGGATGGGTACCGTATGCAGGGCTTGCTAATTGAATTTTTTCACCCAGCTCCAACAGCGTTGCTTCATCAAACCACCTGGCAGCCATTTGAATGCTGATGGGTAACTTTTCTGAACTAAGCGTTACGGGTACTGAAATGGCTGGTAATCCTGTAATGTTGAAAGGTGCAGTAGCTTTACTTGAGTCTAAAGCAGCTATCTTTTGCCCGTTAACCGTAACCTGTTCCAACATGTGCTCGGTTGCAGTCATGGGGTTTACCGGCAACAACAATACGTCATACTTAAGGAAGTAACTCGCAAAATGGCTTCTTAATTCCTCTAATTTATTTTCCGCTTTGGCATATTCTCTTTCGCTCATCAGCGGAAAACCTACTGTGAATTTACCCACGAAGTGCAGTTCGTTCTCCCGGCCTTTGGTGAATTGTTCCAGGTAAGGAACCAACTCGCCGTAAATCACTTTAAAGTAAGTACCCAGCCAGTCGGTGTCCTGCATAAAGGGCAGACTTACTTCTTCTACATCACAGCCAAGGTGTTTCAGTAATGCTGCGGTATTTTTAACTGCAGCAGTAATTTCAGGATCAATGGGGCCGAAAGCAGGTTCCGATGCCCACCCTACCCTTATTTTTTGCCCGGCAATGCGGAAGCTGGCAGGCTTTGCATCGTTTGCAAAAATGCTGTAACCATCAATTCCATCTACCCCATTAATGATGGAGTAACCCAATGCCACATCTTTCACTGTACGGGCCATAGGACCAATATGCCACCATCTGCTCAATACGCGCGGAAAGTGTCCTGTATAGGGAACGCGGCCGTGGGTAGCTTTTAAGGCTGCAATGCCGGTGAAAGCGCCCGGGCCTCTTACAGAAATAGAAAGATCACTTCCCAAACCAATAGGTGAAAGGCCTGCTGCAATAACCGCTGCTTCACCACCGCTTGATCCACCGGGGGTGCGGTTCAAATTCCAGGGGTTTAAAGATCTTCCTGTAAGCAGGTTTTCTGATTCCCAATGCGCAGAAAATTCGGGCACATTTGTTTTCATTAACGGTATGGCGCCAGCGTTTTTCATGCGGGTAACAACGGTTGCATCTTTTGAAGGCACATTACCTTTAAATATTTTTGAACCGTATTGCGTAAGCACGCCGGCTGTATCAATGGCGTCTTTGATAGAGAAAGGAACACCGTGCAACGGTCCTAATTTTTGGCCGGTAGCAACAGCTTTGTCAGCCGCGGCAGCATCTTTCAGGGCCTGCTCGCCCATTAAGGTTACAATACCGTTTATTTGGGGGTTAATGGCTGCTACACGGTCAAGGTGCGCCTGCACAACTTCCACAGAAGTTATTTCTTTGTTGCGGATCATTTCAGCAAGCGTTGATGCTTGCTGATAATATACCGGATCATTTTGATGCTTCATCATTGCTTTATTTTATCAGCAACCGTACTTCCGGTTGCCTGAGCAAAACTACACACGGCCTATGCTTCATAACGAAGCCATATGACACAATCTGCAATTGATATTTGTCACACTTTTACTGTTTTTACGTATTCCTAATTTGACAATAATTAAAGAGGTTTGGTAATTCTAAAACAATCCCCTAATTTGCAACCTGGTTACAAAATGCAACTAAATAACTCAACCATACAACGTGTGTTGTCCAGCTTTTTGCTGGTGTTGTTTGCATTTAGTATTACTCCTAAAAAGGTTTTACACGACCTGGTTGCGAATCACAAGGATACCCATAGTAAAGCCTGTGCGGATAACATTACTACAAAAATTGTAAAGGCCGGTTTCAATTGTAATACGGAAGACCTCGTTGTAGAATCGCCGTTTATCGAAAGCAATTGTACCATTGAATTGCCCGAACCTCCGGCCCTGAGTCTGATATTTTCAGCACGTCCTGAAAACTTCTATTACTTCCATCAAATCTTTGCTGAGCTCAGAGGCCCGCCTGCCATCAGCTAATTCCACATTTACTGTCTTTTAAAGTATTGCACTGCATGTTGGCATAGCAGTAATACTATTGCTTTATTCTTAATTATTCCTTTTGAAAGCATCATTTCTGGCAATGTTGCTGGCACTTGTCATGTCCATTGCGCATGCCCAACCCTGCAACATTACTGTTACAGGCCATATACTCGATTTCAATACCCGCGAAAGCATTTCAAATGTGGCGGTACATATCCGGGAACGGAATATATCCGCCCTTTCTAACGGGGATGGACTGTTCACCATAGACGGTCTTTGCCGGGGAACGTATACGTTTACTATCACGAATGCCGGCTTTGATTCACTTACTGTAATTATTAAAATACACAGTAGTCTGGAACAAACATTTTTCTTAACGCACACCGGTGAGGCTTTAACGCAGATAGAAGTAGTGGGTCAAAAAAAACAGGGTATAGCCACCAATGCGCATACAGATATAAAAACGCTGGCGCTTTTTCAAACAAGGGGCG
>CBIMFG010000598.1:0-4170 GCA_966243125.1 uncultured Niastella sp. | reverse complement strand
TTCATAAGTCATGCTGCCCGTTATTAATCCGGTTTGAAAGCAATTTTCTACCAAATCCCGGTCGAGGGGATGAATGTATTGCATGAAATGTTCCCGGCTCCATTGTTCAGTAGAATAGCCTACTATCTTTTTGTGTTCTGGTGAAGTAATGATTAATCCTGTTGTAAGATCAAGGTCCCATAAACCTATTTCAGCAGCTTCTACTGCCAGCTGTAACCGTTCCTCACTATCCTTTATGCGTTGTTCAGCTTCTTTTTGTTCGGTTATATCCAACACAATGCCCTGCATTTTTACAGGTACCTGCTTTTCATCGAATAATATTTTCGCGTTTAACCGTATCCAGCGAATAGGCTGATAAGCATAAGGCAATACAATGCGTACCTCATATTTCAGTACACTTGTTTCCAGGGCTTTTTCGAACGATCTGTCTGCAAGATACCGGTCATCTCCATCAATGGCTTCCAGCAGGTCGTTATAGGAAAGTTTATTTGTATTCGGATATCCGTAAATGTTTGCAAGCCGCTCTGAAAAATTAAATTCATTATTGAGCATATTCCAGGTAAAAGAACCCAGGTCGGCACTTTCAATGGCCAGGCGCAACCGTTCTTCGCTTTCCCTGATCTGTTGTTCTGCTCTTTTTTGCGCGGTAATATCACGGGCGATCTTTGATGCGCCTACAATAACTCCTTTACTGTTTTTAACAGGAGAAATACTGAGCGAAATATCAAGCAGCCTGCCATCTTTGGTAAGGCGTTTGGTTTCGAAGTGATCGATGCGTTCACCTCTTTTCAACCGTTCCAGTATTTGGGGTTCTTCATCCTGTCTATCGGGTGGAACTATTTTGGTAATAGAAAACCCGATCATTTCCTGGGCAGTGTAGCCAAAGATCCTTTCTGCGCTTTTATTCCAGCTGGTAACAATGCTTTCCAGGGTTTTACTAATAATAGCGTCGTCAGATGATTCAACAATAGCGGCAAAGTGGCCGTTGCTTTCTTCAATATATTTATGATCGGTGATGTCTACCAGCATGTTCACAGCGCCCGTTACTTTGCCGGCGGTATTAAAAAAAGGTTTGGGGTGTGGCATTATGATCCGCCGTTTGCCATCAGGGCGTTCTATAATGATCTCTTCATCCTTAATTTCCCGGCCTTCTTTAATGGCCATGGCCATCGGGCATTGATCCAATGGCAGTGCTTTACCATTTATAGAATATATCTTAGGCGACCCGCACCAGGCTTCTTTACCTATTTCCGGTTCACGGCCCCACAGGGCAGCGGCGGCTTTATTATAAGTGAGTATATAGCCATTGGCATCGCAGGTATAAATGGCTGCGGGTAATGCCTGTATAAGTTGTTGTACCGTATAAGTAGGGAAGGCCTCAGCTTCCAAGTTTATCATTTGTTCATGGCCGCTTTCATGAGCTGTTCGCAATGTAGACGAGCTTTGGAGGTTATGATTGGGTCTTTTTAGCTGCGGCATTTCTTTTGATTTCATATTGAGATATAACGTATGTTATATGATTCTAAAAATCTATGCCAATGTAAATTGGTAAAAGAGTATTTTATAATTTGTTGTTTTATAGTTAGTTGTGTTATATTCCCCCGCTTCTACATATTTAAATAAAATGGGGTGTATTGAGGAACAAAGACTGATATCAATCATTTCAAGGTAAACCACATGCGGTTAACTTTGTATAGACCATTAATACGGGCATTATGAGTAATTCATTCGAGAAAATGGAAGGATTAACCGACCATGTAAAACAGTATATCAACACCAGAGTTGAATTAACCAAACTGACTATTGCTGAAAAAACCTCGCAGGTAATTAGTCAACTGATCGCTTTTACTATAGTAGCTCTGTTCTTTTTATTTGTATTAATTTTTGGAAGTATTGCAGGCGCCTGGGCATTGAGTAACTGGATTGGGAAACCTTATGCAGGTTTTTTGATTGTTGCCGGTATTTATTTAGTGCTGGGCATTATTGTTTGGGCTGCAAGAGGCCGGTTATTACGTTTCCCTATAATGAATGCTATAATAAAGCTTTTACAAAAGAAAGATGACGATAATGAAATCTCCTGATCTCCTGTATAATATAGATATATAACGTTTACAATGATTTGAAAAGAATATTGTTGCAGGATTTTATTTGAATAAAAACTTTTTCTTCTTTATTTTTATTCAGATTCCCCCGGTAAACATCAAACCTCAAAGGAGGTATTCGGCGTGATTGCATTCATAACTCATATGAGTAGTCTGTCGTTCTCTGGCTTACGTGATTCTCCCAACTGTACAGCTATTTGCAAATATTAAATTAATGTAGGCAGATCATATAATACGCATGTTTGAATACGTGAGGTATTCAAATGATCGTTATTTACTGTGTATACAACCAAATGACTTCCGTTTTCAGAAAGCTACTGTTAACCATTAAACATCCAGTATGAAAAGGATCAAACTCATATTGAACATAACCGCCATTACCCTTGCCATTGCCGGTGCTGTTGCATCCAGTTTGTATATGCAGGAAAATGAGCAGCCTCAATACATTCCTGTCAATAACTCTTTTACGCCGGCTGGTGATTTTGGTACCGACTATAATTGCCACGATTCTGTAGGTACCTGTACGTATTACCAACCCGATCCGGTTGCCTGCCCGCAGCAATATTCACCTCAGCGAAAAGGAAAATATGTACTGGTGGATCAATAGCTTTCCGGGATTTATAGAATTTCATTGGGTTACATAACAAGCGTAGCCGAAAGTATGTATTGGCATGTAGGAGTAAACCATTAAGTCTGTAATTAGTCTATTACATTACAGGTGTTTGCGTCTTGTTATGTCAATGAATAAGACTATCATTGATGCATAGCCCGCATTTATGATGCAGGGTTTTTATATTGATAACTTATGATGAATTATTTATTAAAAAATATGGGTTCTTCCATTGACCCATTTTTTTTATGTAGTTTGCTCAAGAACCAATTGTAAAACGAACAATAAAAATATATAATGGATATAGCTCGCTAAACCAATTTTTATTTTATACAATTGTTAAGTAGAATGATGTGACTTAAATAATCTAAAAATAACTGATATAAATTTTTGAACATAGTCTATTAGTATATAACTTTAGTTCTACCAATCGCCCTCAATTCTACCTATCAACCTTATCCCTCCTAAATACCTTATTCTATTCTACATCTAACGTATAGCGGAACCAGTGAATTTTGGGATGCTTCCATTCGTCAATAACTCTTGCGCCCTTAATACCCTTTCATATTATGAAAAGAAAGATTATTATTGAAATAATATCTTCCTTGCTGATATTGCTTTTTTTGTATGCCAGTGTAAGCAAATGGCTTGCCTTTAAAACTTTTATTGGCGAAATGAACAATCAACCGTTCCCTAACTGGATGACTCCTTACCTGGTTTGGAGTATACCTGTTATTGAAGTATTGATTGCCGTAGGATTAATATTTGAGAAAACCAGAGTGCCTGCCTTTTATGCTTCCTTTGTGCTAATGACAGCGTTTACGATTTACACAGTGGCTATTTTATTACATGCGTTTCAGTATGTTCCCTGTTCCTGTGGCGGCGTGATAAGAAAACTCACCTGGCCTCAACATCTTTTCTTCAATCTGTTTTTTGTGGGCATCTCCTTACTGGGCATCTGGCTTAAAAAGCGAGACCCGGTACAGATGGTACGTACAGTAGAAGCATAAGGTACATTTCAAATACATAAACTTTTTCCTGTTTTTAATTGCTGCTGCACTTATTCCGGAGTAGGTGTGCGTAGTTGTAACAGGTCAGGCGTAGCCGAAAACCTGCATAATAGAGTAGGCGATTAACCATTAGTAAAAGGACAAAATGAACAAAATTAAATTGGCTTTTGTTGCAATTGCAATTCTGGCCGGTGTTGGTGGTGCATTCGCTACCAGTTGCGTGGCATGCGATAATTCCGATCAATACATTTGGAACGGCAACACGTATGTGATGGTAGGTATCATTGGCGAGGATTATGATTGTTTTATTTCCGGCGGTGTTTGCACTTATTATCAAAGCTCCCCCGGCGTATTCACTCCTTGCCATTTAGGCGGCTGGTCTCAACTTGTTAAATAGGTTGGCAGTGCTCTGAAAAAATCATTCTAACGGCCAGTCGTTTAACAGCGA
>CBIMFG010000597.1:0-4177 GCA_966243125.1 uncultured Niastella sp. | reverse complement strand
TCATTATTACCGCTGGCTTTCCAAACCCACCAGAAAACCGGATGACAAATATCCCGATAACTGGAAACCCGATTATAAACAAGCTGTAAAAAAGGGGATTGATGAATCCTACTACCAATCGTTGGTACAGGAATGCGAGTTGTATCAGTCGTTTATTAAACAGTATAGAAAATGAATTACACCGAACAGACCCAATGGATAAACAGCCTGGCAGATACAGTGAGTTATGCCAAACAAGGACTTTGTGCTATTTGTGGTGAGCCTGTTTATGGTACTTAAGATTTAATTTTGTACTCCAGTTAGTGTAAAATTTATTAACATATGAGAGTTTCCTTCACACAAGTCGACACCGCCTGTATGGTGATCAACATCAATGGATTTGTTATTGTTACCGATCCTGCTTTCGATAAAGAAGGCACTGTATATGAAGGTCCCCGCACCTTGTATAAAACGGGTTCACCAAAACTGCAACCACAGGATATTGTGCCGGTAGATCTGGTGCTTCTCAGCCACGACCAGCATAAAGACAACCTCGATAACGCCGGTCGCGAGTTTATTCGATCAGTAAAACAGGTTATTTCTACACCGGGCGCCGTTGAACGGCTGGCCCAGGGTAATGTAACCGGGCTTAATGAATGGGAATACGTGAACATTGCAACCGATAAAGTACCGGGACTTCGCATCACAGCTACGCCATGTCAGCACGCGCCTACACATGAGCAAACAAAAATTTCGGGTCATGTTATTGGGTTTATAATAGAGTGGGAG
Organism: uncultured Niastella sp.; assembly: GCA_966243125.1. GTDB lineage: Bacteria > Bacteroidota > Bacteroidia > Chitinophagales > Chitinophagaceae > Niastella. Next base: position 3,409 of record CBIMFG010000597.1, on the reverse strand, counting down.
GGGCAACAGAATGGCGCTCTCTATATCTCCGGAGATACTGTATACTTTGATGGCATAGAAGAAATTGCCAACCGGTTTAAAGTGCACACTGCGGTGCTGCATGTAGGTAAGGCAGGTTTCCCTGCAATCAATTATATGCCGCTTACCTTTACTACGGAAATGGCCATTCAAACAGTACGGTTGATGAATGTGGCGAAATTTATTCCTACGCATTTTCAGGGTTGGCTGCATTTTAACGAACAACCTGAATACCTGTACGACCAGGTAACCCATTCAGATATAAAAGACAAATTGGTTTGGGTACAACCAGGCTTGCCAACCATCATTGAAATCTAGAATTAATAATTGTATAACAACTTGCAGCTTATTACAGCTTTAATATTAAAACTTCATTAAAATCATTTATTAATTATTTATTAGAACTCGGGCGGGAGGAGCACCATGGCATAGTAGTTGAAAATCGGGGACCGGCATTCTTAACCCAAAAACTGTATTAAATGAAACGTAAATTCAATCTCCTTCCCCTGCTGATGGTGCCCGTTATTACATTATTCTCATTTACCGTAAAGTTTGCTGGTGGCGTTAAAGGCGCCATCGACCCTGCTGCAAATGCCGGTGATGTTTGGGCTATCATAGGTAATGATTCAACCAAAGTAACTCCACTTCAAGGTGTATTCCAGATCAGTGATCTCAAAGCTGGTACTTACAAAATTGTTGTTGAAGGCAAAGCACCTTACAAGAATTTTGAAAAAGACGGTGTAGTAGTAAAAGACGGCGAAACACTCAATCTGGGAAAAATAACCTTAAACCAATAAATTTGTTGGTATTCCACGTGAACGATCAGGGCAATGTTCTTGCCCTGATTTTTTAATTATGAAACAAGGCAGAATTCTGATCGTCGAAGACGAAAGAAGCATAGCTGACGCACTCCACGCCGGGTTAAAAGAAGCTGGCTACGATGCTACATCGGCATATTATGGTGAAAATGGTTTCCAGCTTTTTCAGCAGGAACATTTTGACCTGGTATTGCTGGATGTTAACCTGGGCGATGTGAGTGGTTTTGAGCTTTGCAGGCGGATACGGCTTGCCGATATCTCCGTGGGTATCATCATGCTTACCTCCCTGCATGAGCTATCCAACAAAACCATGGGATACGATGCGGGGGCTGACGACTATATTGTAAAGCCCTTCGATTTTCAGGAACTGTTGCTGAAGATTGGCGCGTTGTTAAAACGTACAATGAAAACCGCTGCACCTGTATCCATCCTCAAATGCCTCGATCTGGAAGTTGACCTCAATAAAAAGGAAGCCAAACGCCGCGACATCAAGATCAATCTTACAGCAAAAGAGTTTCACTTGTTGGAGTTCCTGATGCGAAACAAAGACCGCGTGGTGCCCCGCGCCGAAATAGCCATGCATGTATGGGGTATTGATTTTAATACCAATACCAATGTCATAGATGTGTATATTAGCTACCTTCGTAACAAGATCGACCGCGACTTTAACCCTAAGCTGATACATACGCATTTTGGAATGGGGTTTATGCTTAAAGAAAAAGAAAGCTGATGCCTGTACGAATTAGAATAGCCATGCTGTTCACCCTCCTGGTATTGTCCATTCTGCTTTGTGTAGGAGGAGTGGTTACTTATATCTCCTATCGTAACCGGCTTGAAGCTGTAAAAATGCGCCTCACCGGACGGGCCAATAACATTGCCAATTTCCTGCGGCAAACTGAAACATTCAGCAGCCAGTTGATCCAGAAGATCGATACTTCTACTTCCGGCTCAGGAAGAGATAAGGAAGTGCAGGTGTATGACAGCAACAATAGAAAAGTATATGCCTATAGCGACCGGGTAACCGATACGCTGGTTATTGATACTATGTTGTTGAACATGACCCGCATGAAAAAGAAGCTCTATTTTAAACGGGGGAAGAAGGAGGCCATCGCCATCTACGATAAAGAAAATGAGCTGGTAGTTGTTTCTGCCACCTTTGATGAATCGGGTAGAAGACAATTAGGCCAGGTGGAGATTACCTTGTGGTTTAGCCTGCTGGGCGCAGCCCTGATCTCATTTGGCGGCGGATATCTTTTTGCCGGCCGGTTATTGCGGCCTATAAAAGAAATTGCCAGCGAGGTAAATGATATCTCTGCAAAGAATTTGGTACAACGCATACCCACCGGTGAAGCAAAAGACGAATGGCATTATTTGTCCAGCACCCTCAATTTACTGCTCGACCGTTTGCAGCAAACACTGGATATGCATCGCCGCTTTATTTCCAATGCTTCGCATGAATTGTCAACCCCACTGGCTTCTATTATCAGTCAGATAGCAGTGCTGCTGCAACGCGACCGGGAACCGGTTGAATACAAAAATGTATTAACAGGCGTACATCAGGATGCCCTGCACTTAAGTAAGCTTATTCAAACGTTGCTGGAGTTTTCAAAAGCATCAGGCAGTGAAAGCGGTCTCGAAATACAACCAGTTCGCATTGATGAAGTATTGTTGCGCTTGCCGGCTGAACTGGCAAGAACCAATAAAGAATATGTAGTATTGCTGGGTTTCGATGACCTGCCTGAAGATGAAGACCGGTTGTTTGTATTTGGCAATGAAGAATTGTTGTTCACTGCCATCAAAAATATTGTTGTGAATGCCTGCAAATATACTACAGGGCACAGAGCGCTTGTAAAAGCAAGTACAAAGCGCAACGAGATCCATGTTGAAATAATCGACAATGGGCCTGGTATGCAGCCCGAAGAACTGGATCAGATCTTTCAGCCATTTTATCGTGGCGACGCTGTTGGTGCACAGCCTGGTTTCGGTTTAGGTCTTCCATTGGTAAAAAGGATCATTAACCTGCACAAAGGAAGAATACAGGTAGAATCAGATGTAAGAACAGGCACTACTTTTCTGGTGATGCTTCCTGCTGCATTTAAAAAAACAGAGCCTGAACAAATACAGAATAATTTGCAGTAGTGAAAGCGGTACCTTAATAGCTGTAAAAGATAAATGTATAGATGCTGTCTCAATAAGAGGCGGCATTTTTTGTGCCCTTTACAGATGCTCTCAAACCCAATACAGATCAATATAAATTGTATCGTAAACATTAATTTTTTTGTGCAAACTATGTAAGCGATAACCCTTATTACGGTTTATAATAAATTCACTACATCGCAGCCATTTTTGTACATGTAAGTTTCAACTAAATCAAAAAGGTTGTTGCTTTGCATAGTCGTACTCAATGAAGCGCTATTTGATATATGTCTAATTCTTTAAAAAGTTATCGATAGAAAAATTTCAGGCACCATGTTTGTGTTTGAATCGCTCAAATACTCTTTTTGAAAACATTTAATATCCTTATGATGAACTCGAGTAAGAAATTCCTCAAAGATGTAATCAACATCTTCTCA
>CBIMFG010000596.1:0-4181 GCA_966243125.1 uncultured Niastella sp. | reverse complement strand
ATTAGTCGTTTCTTCAGTAGGTTATGAGAAAAAACAGTTTACCATTGATCCTGCGCAGGGTTCCATCTCCATTACCCTCAAAGCAGGCAGCGGCGATGTGCTCGATAACGTAGTAGTAACAGCGTTGGGCGTGAAAAAAGACCGCAAGGCGGTTGCCTATGCCGTTACAGAAGTAAAAGGAAGCGAATTCACCCAGGCTCGTGAAAATAATATTGCCAATGCATTATCTGGTAAAATTGCGGGTGTGAATGCAGCCGGTTTGTCAACCGGTCCGGGTGGTTCAAGCCGCGTTACCATTCGCGGTAATGGATCTATGATCGGCGACAACCAGCCCTTATATGTGATCAATGGAATGCCGCTGGATAATACGGTCCCCGGGGGGGCGCCCACACCAAGTGGTATCACCAGCAACGTTGATAAGGGTGATGGTATTGCCGGTATAAACCCCGACGATATTGAATCCATTACCGTGTTGAAAGGTGGAACCGCTGCAGCTTTGTATGGGTCTCGCGCCGCTAACGGGGTTATACTTATCACTACAAAAAAGGGCCGGGCGCAACGCGGTATTGGTGTTGAGTACAATTCTACCTTAACCATGGATAATGTGGCCGTAACCCCCGACTTTCAATATGAATATGGCCAGGGCCTCGATGGCGTTATGCCTACCAACCTGCTGGATGCGCAGGCTTCAGGAAGAAAATCATGGGGTGCACCCATCGATGGTTCTACCAATTATGTGGGCATTGATGGCAAAACACATCCTTATGTGGCCCAGAAAAAGAATTTGCAGAACTTTTATCAAACGGGTACCACCTTCACCAACAGCCTGGCCTTTGCTGGTGGCAGCGATAATTTTAACTACCGCTTTTCCATGGCCGACCTCGACAGTAAAGGTATTTTGCCAGGCACCACGTATAAAAGAAAAACGTTCAACGTGGCTGTTAATGGTAAAGTAGGTTCCAAAATAAATATCGAAGCGCTGGCCCAGTATAATCTGGAACAGGGGCACAACCGTACCGGGGCGGGCGATGCATTGGGCAACCCTAACTGGACGCCGCTCGAAATTGCCAACACTGCCGATGTACGCTGGGCAAAACCCGGTTACGACTCCCTTGGCAATGAAACAATCTGGAACGATGCCGCCATTGCCTCCAACGGTTATTTTGTTATCAATAAATGGAAGGAAGATGATGTGAAGAACCGCTTTATTGGCCAGGCGTCTATTTCCTACGAACTCATTAAAAACCTGCTGATAAAGGGAACTGTAAGCCGCGATTTTTATAATTACAACTATTCAAATGTGCTGCCAACCGGCGATCTCTATAGCCCGTTAGGTGAATATGTAGGGTTAAAATCAGACCTGTCTGAAACGAACAGCATGTTGAATATTACTTACCGCACCCGGTTTGCTCAAAACTTTGGCTTAAGCGCCATGGTAGGAGGCAACTCCCGCAGGTTTGAGAACAAGGAACAGAATATAACCGGTAAGCAATTTATCATTCCGTATTTCTACAGTGTCTCTAACCTGGCTTCCTCTACTATAAGGCCGGTTACACAACGTTCTACAACCAATTCGGTGTTTGGTTCTGCCGACTTCGATTATAAGAACCTGTTTTTCCTCACCTTCACCGCGCGTGAAGACTGGTTCTCTACCTTAAGTCCAAAGAACAATCATATCCTTTATCCAAGTGTAGGTAGCAGCTTGATCCTGTCTGATGCATTTCAAATGCCTGCCTGGGTTACGCTGGCCAAATTACGTGGCTCCTGGGCGCAAGTGGGTGGTGGCGCACCTGATCCCTATGCCATCAACCTTACCTACAGCAATGTGCCCAGTTCGGGTCAGCCCTTGTTGAACGTAACGCAGGATGTAAACATGCAGAACGCGATCTCCAATCCCAACCTGAAGCCATACACCTCTACTACTTATGAAGGTGGTTTTGAATTGCAAACCTTCAACAACCGGTTAGGCCTCGATTTCACTTATTATAACCGCCAAACCACCAACGACATTGTAAAAACATCTATATCTGGTACATCAGGTTACAATTCGGTGATCATGAACGTTGGGGAATTAAGGAATAGAGGGGTTGAAATATTACTGACCGGCAAGCCCGTTAGCCATGCCGGTTTTGCTTGGAATGTAAGCTACAATTTTGCCTATAACCAAAGCAAGGTAGTGGAACTGGCTCCCGGGTTAACATCTGTTCAGATAGCCAATTCCGTTGGTAACTGGGCTTTCTTACAACATATCAAAGGCCAGCCTTATGGAACAATTGTAGGAACCACTATGAAAAGAGATGCCCAGGGCAATGTGATCTTTAACCGGGGTAACCACCTGCCGGTGATGAGCGACCTGATGCCATTGGGAAACAGTGTGGCGCCATATACAATGGGTATCACCAACGAATTCAAGTATCATAACTGGGGACTGAATATTTTGCTCGATGGAAAATTCGGCAACAAGATCTTCTCTGTGTTTGAAGTGTATGCAACGCGCATGGGTAAGTTGAAAAGCACGCTGCCGGGACGTGATAGTAAAGGTCTGGAGTTGAAAGGCGTTGACCAGAATGGGGCGCCCTATGATACCACCATTACCCAGGCCGGTGGTGTATTGCGCAACTATTACGATAACTATAAAGTATATTCTGATCTGTTCCTGCACGATGGCAGCTTCATCAAATTGCGTCAGGTAATTCTTTCTTATAACATCCCGGTTAACAAAATAAAATTGACAAAGATCCAGGCGGCCAGTATTTCATTTGTGGCCCGCAACCTGTTCATCCTGTACAGGCAAACTAAAAACTTCGATCCTGAGCAAAGCTTTACCAACAGCAACGCGCAGGGCTTTGAATCAATTGGGTTGCCGCGTACCCGGTCATATGGCTTTAACCTGACCATTAAATTATAATTACCTAAACAGAAGAGCAATATGAAAAATATTATAAAATATGCAGGTGGATTATTGGGTATAGTGGGCATGGTTTCGCTGCAATCGTGCGATAAGGATTTCGAGAGCACCAATACCAATCCTGAAGCTACCTCTAAAGTAATTCCTCAATACGTTTTCACAAAAGCCGAGTACGATGGTACTGCCAATATGCTGAATTTTTTGGTGGGCACCATGCAGTATACAACCAGTTATAACGACGTAGCAGGTTTTGGCTCAAAATACAATGCTGCCCAGATCTCGCAAACCTACCAGGCGTTCAATGACGCCTACCCCAAGGAGCTAAACGAATTGGGCATTGTGATCAAAGCGGTTAAAAATGATCCGGCTCAGGTAAACCTGTATGCAGAAGCCAGAATTTGGCGGGCGTATTGTTTCAGCCGCCTCACCGACCTGTATGGTGATATTCCATATTTCAGTGCGGCGTTAGGATACGATTCTTCTATTTACAAACCAGCCTATGATCCGCAAAGCGCTATTTATGCCGATCTGTTAGCAGAACTGGAAGCCGCAGCGCAAAGCCTAGATGCATCAAAAGCAACTTTTGGCGCAGCCGATCTGATCTATGGCGGCAATACCGACCGGTGGAAAAAATTCGCGTATTCTTTGATGTTGCGAATGGGTATGCGTATGACGAAAGTAGATGCGAATGCCGCCAAAACCTGGGTTACCAAAGCCATTGCCGGTGGTGTGATCCTCAATGATATTGATATTGCCAAAATGAGTTATTTGGCTACAGGTCAGGATATCAATAAAAATCCATTGGCGTTGAACTGGTGGAACAGTGATTACATTGCGCAGAATGGAAACACCAACACAGAAGGCGGTAAGTACCAGGATGTATTTATTAATTATTTAAAAACTACCAACGATCCCCGGTTACCCATGCTTGCAGTTGTGTGGAATAACGGGGTACCTGATACTTCCGTGGCGCTGGCTAAAGGCATGCCGGCTACGCTTACAAATGCCAAACCCGCGAATTTTGTGACCTTTAGCGAACCTAATCCTAAAACAATTTTATTATTGAATTCCCCCCGCCTGATCTTCACTGCGGCGGAATCTTATTACCTGTTAACGGAAGCAGCGTTGAGAGGTTGGTACAGTGGCGCTACTGCCAGTTCCCTGTATGCGAACGGTATACAGGCTGCCATGCGGCAATGGGCCATCATTGGTGGTGCAGCCGGTACCATTGCCCCAGGCGCTATCAACAACTATGTAACAGCCAATCCACTCA
>CBIMFG010000595.1:0-4185 GCA_966243125.1 uncultured Niastella sp. | reverse complement strand
CAGATCGGGGTTACCTAACTGTACATACAAAGGATTGCTGTTATCAGGTACAGGTTGCAATTGTTGAATAGATGGCTGCTGGCTACGGCCATTGTAATATACCGTCACGCTGCCGGTTTTGCTGAAATTGTATCCTATGTTGGCCGAAGGGGTAAAGTTCATATAATACTGATGCAACAAATTACCAGTGGTAATGGTAAGATTATCCTGCGTTAAAAACTGTACGCCCGAGCCAATGGCCGCCCGGTATTTTTCTTTGTTAAACGTAAAGCTTACATCAGGCGTATGCGTTACATTGATGTTGCTAAAAGCATTGGTGAACGCCGAGTCCTCCAGGTCGTATTTACCGGTAACCGCATTAAACCGGTGGGTGAGCTTATCTGAAAAATTAGTATTGCGGGAATAATTGTACCTAAAGATGGCGCTGATATACTTGTTCAGCGGTTCGGCATAGGTAGCGGTAAACGTTAACACCTTGCCATTGTTTTTTCCGGTGCTTCGCTGGTTCACCAGGTCGGTACTATCCAACAAATTATTCTTGTAAAAATCGTTTTGCCCTATATTATCACTCAAGGAGGTTTGATCGTTATAATTATAGTTCATGCCAAGGGTAATACCCCGGCCCTGTTTGCGAAAACGATGGCTTATAAAAAACTCTGTACTGATATTCTTGCCATCGCCTTTTGAACTATAGGTATTTTCACTGGTGTTGATCAGCTCATCACTTTGTGCTTTTGAATTGGCTATTTTACTGCTTACTGCATCGTTAATATTGGTATTTACATTTGTAACAATATGCATTTCAGTAAGCGTATCAATATTGTAAGAGGCATTCAGTGTTAAGCGATGGTTACTGTAATCATTCACATTGTTATTATCGGCATTATACCAAAAAGGAGCAGTTGAAGAAACAGGGACAATATTTTGCCGTTGCGATTTTGAGAAGTTATCTGTATGGCTGTTGTTGTAAAAATAACTACCCGTTAGTTTTATCTGGCGGCCAATGTTATCACTAAAGTTTAAGCCACCCGATGCAGCACGGGTAAGGCCGCCTCCACCCCCATCGAGCGTACTGCGGCTGGTTGAAATATTAAAATCACCGCCTGAAATACTTCCGCGATTGGTATTGTTCGCATTTCCGATAACGCTGAACTGTTTATTGCCATTAAAGAAATTGACCATGGCGCTCCCTTCATACCTGTCATTGGTGCCATAACCGGCGCTCAATCTTCCAAACCAACCCTTTTGTGCTTCCTTTCGCAGCGTAAGGTTTATGGCCAGGTCTTCATTTCCATCGCTGGTTTTATTAAAGCGCGCTTCGCGGCTTTTATTATCAACTACCTGCAGTTTATCAATAATATCTTTTGGCAGGTTCTTCAACGCAACCTTGGGATCGCCGCCAAAAAAATCGCGGCCATCCACCATCAGCTTCGATACCTTTTTGCCATTGATGGTTATATTACCATCCTTATCCACTTCTGCCCCAGGCAATTGTTTTAACAGGTCTTCGATCATCGCATTGGGCATGGTTTTAAAAGATGACACATTGAACTCAAGTGTATCGAGCTTAACTGATACCGGCGGCCTGAGCGCCGTTACAGTTACTGCTTGCAATTCATTAAAGGATTTAACCAGGAGAACAGTATCGAGCAATAAAACTTTGGCATCGGACGCCAGGTTAACCGGCATAATAAATGGTTCATACCCGCGGTTGGTAATAACAATAGTACAGGGAGTACTTACAGGAACGTCTGAAACGGTGAATTCTCCCTTGCGGGTGGTGAGCGCATAATTTACCAATGAAGAATCTTTAGCCAGGTAAACGGTCACTGAAGAGGATTCGAGCGAGCGACGGCTTAATGAGTCTATAACTGTACCTTTGATTGTGCCATAGCGGGTTCGTTGCGCCTGTACACAGGTACTTATCAATAAAAAGCATACAAATATCCCAGCACTCCAACGCATATCCGGAGAATAAGGTTAAAATGTTACAGAAGTGTGAGGGTCAATGAATGCTTAAGAAAACACCATTCGCTCCTGGTGCCTCCTCTATGTAAATTTAGTTAATTGGTGCCACAAGAATTAAGCTGTACGTAAATATTTATTCGGGTGACTAACCGGTGCTGGCAATGCCGGATAATTTTATAATGTAAAAAGAATTTATTTACATATTTATGCAAATGCCTCAAGACAATATCCCTTTAGTACAGGAACAGTTGAGTGAAGATTTCAACCTTCCTGTCACAAATGATAAAGAACAGCTGGCCAAAGCCCTGGCAGAGGGAATAAACCAGTTGATACAAACTGATTTTGCACGGCTTATCAACATGTTATACCGGATAGATATTTCCGAAAAAGTACTCAAAGAAACGCTGGAACGGCAGGCAGATGAGGACGCCGGCCTGTTGATTGCCCGGCTGATCATTGAACGGTTGCTCCAAAAACAACAAATGCGGACACAGTTCAAAACCCACGACAATATTCCGGATGACGATAAATGGTGAATAATTCCTAAGTTCGCTCTATGAACCTGATAGAGGTAGCCAATTGGAACCAGGCTCGTGAATTTATCGACCTGCCCAAAAGTCTATATAAAAATGATCCGCACTGGATTTGCCCGTTGGATAGTGATGTGGAAGCTATTTTTGACCCTTCCCGTAACGTATTTTTTTCGCATGGCCTTTGTAACCGCTGGTTACTGGCCGATAAAAGCGGCATTATAATCGGCCGTGTGGCAGCCTTTATAAATTACGAAAAATCACATAAGAATCCACAACCAACTGGCGGGGTTGGTTTTTTTGAATGTATACAGGACCAAAATGCCGCCTTTTTACTGCTCGATACGGCAAAAGCCTGGCTTAAAAGCAAAGGCATGGAAGCCATGGACGGCCCTATAAATTTTGGGGAGAACGACAAATACTGGGGGTTGCTTATACACGGGTTTAAACCACCCAGCCTGGGCATGAATTACAATCCACCCTATTATAAAGATTATTTTGAATCGTACGGTTTTACCAAACTATACGACCAGCTTACCAACTTTTTAGACGCCACAACGCCCCTGCCCGAACGGTTCACCAAGATTGCCGACTGGGTAATGAAAAAGCCTGATTATACTTTCCGGCATTTCGATAAATCGAAGTTTGACCAGTATGCGGCCGATTTTCGTGAGATCTATAATGACGCGTGGAGTAATTTCGAAAACTTCACCCCCATTGAAATGGGTACTATTAAAGAGTCGTTCCGGCAAATGAAGCCCATTATGGATGAAAGGATCATTTGGTTTGCTTATTATAAAAATGAACCAATTGCCGTGGTGCTTTGTTTGCCCGATGTAAACCAGATATTAAAGCACGTACATGGTAAACTAAACCTTTGGGGTAAACTAAAATTCTTCTGGTATTCAAAAACCCAGAAGGTTGAAAGGCTGCGCATCATTATTATGGGTTGTAAGAAAAAATTCCAGAACCATGGTATTGAATCGGCGCTTATTCGCTGTTTACAGCTGGAGGTATTGCCGCGCAATACTATTACTGGTGTTGAGTTGGCCTGGGTGGGCGACTTTAACGACAAAATGATAGCTATACATGAAGCTACCGGCGCCACAAAGGATAAAATACACCGCACGTATAGATATGTATTCAAATAACGAGTTAACCAGTTGACCGGTTAACTTGTTAACTGGTCAACTTTTTTAAACATTAGGTCTCTCACCTTCTCTTTATCTTCTTTTTCCTTTTTAAGATCGAACATGGTACCGAAGACTCTGTCCCAAATGGTGGTGCTAACCCCGTATCCCTTACCCTCATCTTTATAATGATGCAGGTGGTGGTTGCGCCAAAGCGGTTTCATCCATTTAAAAGGCGGGTTCCAGGCATGAATGGCATAATGCATACTACCATACAACAAATAACCAAGAATAAAGCCAGGGAAGAACATAAACACGTTCTCACGCATAACCAGGTACATTAAACCCAAAATAGCCGATGCCATAATGAGGCTGGGTACCGGGGGCAGAAATAACCTTTCCCTATCGCGCGGATAATGGTGGTGATTACCATGCATGGTATATACAAACTTTTGCACTTTGGGACTTTCGCTTACCCAATGGTACAGAAAGCGGTGAGCAATGTACTCAAAGAAGGTCCAGAAAAACATGCCGGTAAAGAATAGGCCGGCCACTTT
>CBIMFG010000594.1:0-4185 GCA_966243125.1 uncultured Niastella sp. | reverse complement strand
CCGACCCTCTGCTTGTAAGGCAGATGCTCTGAACCAACTGAGCTAAACTCCCTTTTGTGTAAGTCCCTTGATTATCATTGGGGTTGCAAATGTAAGGTTCCTTTTTAAATTACGAACTTTTGGGGCTGATTTTTTTTAAAAACTTTCTACCTCCGCTGTTCCCCCCCTCCCCACATTCCATTTTTTTATTCAAAAAAAGCTCGTTTTCTTTGATAAACTTCATACTGTTACAATGGCCGAAAACCGGGAAGTAACGATATACGATATAGCCAGGCACCTCAACATTTCTGCAGCAACTGTTAGCCGGGGACTGAACAACAATCCTGCGGTGAGCAAGAATACCCGAAAGAAGATCGCAGAAACAGCGCAGAAGCTGGGTTACCAAAGCAACACATTTGCCAGCAGCCTGCGCAGCAAAAGCACACACACCCTGGGGGTACTGGTGCCACGGCTCAACAGCTATTTTATGTCGTCGGTACTGGCGGGCATGGAAAAAGCCGCCAACAAACATGGCTATAACCTCATCATTGCCCAAAGCCTTGAAGAAGCGGAAAACGAAAAACTGAATGCAGACACCATGTTCAACAAGCGGGTGGATGGACTGCTGATCTCGCTGGCTTACGATACTCCAAATATCAATCACCTGGAGCCCTTTTTCAAACGCAATATACCGGTGGTGTTCTTCGACCGGGTTCAACCCCACCCTTCCAGCATTTCGGTTGTCATCAACAACTACGAGGCGGCTTATAAGCTCACGCAACACCTCATTGAACAAGGTTGCCGCCGTATTATGCACCTTGGTGGTAACGTGCTCAGAAACGTTTATAAAGACCGGTTCGATGGCTACCGTCAGGCGCTTAAAGACCACGACCTTCCCTACCAGGAAAAATGGCACCTGGTGAACGCCCTGTCTGAAGCAGATGGCACTGAAGCTGCTAATCACATGCTCAGTTTGCCGGCTTCCAAACGGCCCGATGCCGTGTTCAGTGCCAATGATACCGCTGCCGTTTATTGTATGATGGCTTTGAAAACAGCCGGTTTCCGCATCCCCGATGACATAGCCTTTGCCGGCTTTAACAACGACCCCATCAGCAAGGTCATTGAACCCAACCTCACCACGGTTGATTATTCAGGCGAAACCATGGGCGACATTGCCGTCAACAACCTCATCAACCACCTCAAAGGCAACAGCAATCTTTATAGTACCAATTCGATTACTTTACGGGCTAATTTGATTATACGGGCGTCCTCTTTGAAAACAGGAAGTAAGAAGTAGAATGAAGTTCTTTGTTCTGAGTTCTTTGTTCTGAATTTTCCGGTATCAACCTGTTAACTTGTTAACTGGTTAACCCGTCAACTGGTCAACATCCCCTGCCTCATAAAAAACGAAGGGACCGTCTTTACCAGACAGCCCCTTTCCTTCAAACTATGCTGTATACTATCTACTGATAATTCGGATTTTGATAAGCAGCTTTTTCATCTGCTGTCATTTCCATGGCATCGAGCTGCCCCTGTGGTATTGGCCGCAGGTAATGTTTAGGCTCAATGGTACGGGTAAAGGTTTGTGGGGTATGGTTACCATAAGTGGCGGAGCATATTTCATAGGTACCGGCCAGTTCATTCAACTTTTGGGTACGCACCAGGTCGAACCAGCGCATGCCTTCGCCGAAATACTCGCGCGACCGTTCTGAAAGAATATAATTGATGTCTATAGTGGCTGGTGTGGCAGCGGTCATAGCGGCACTGTTATCTGCAACGAAAGCAGCGTTGTCTTTGTTGCTGAACTTCCACTTGCCGGCTCTTGCCCGGATGACGTTGATCAGTTCGCGGGCGCTTTTGCCTGCTAACGGCGTAGCGCCTTTTACCGCTGCTTCCGCAGCTATAAAATAGAACTCAGAGAATTTGGCAATTTTGTAGGGCCGGGTGCTGGTGGCGTTGGGCTGACCAAGACCGGTACCATTATCGGTTCTGTAAACACCCATCTTCCATAAATTGGGATATACGATCCTGCTGATGCCACGGGGGGAAACTACAAAATCGGCCCGGCCCGGCAATACGCCTGCGCCAATGGCATTGGATGTTCTGCCGGGAAATTTATCACCGGCCGGATAGGTAATACCCGCCGCCTGTGCTTCAGACTCGAGGAAGGATAAAACAGGTTGTCCGGGAGTAACAGCTAACTCATTTGCATTATACAAAACGGAGTTGGTGGTACCACCTTTGGGCCAGTTGCCTCTGAATACGGTGGCAAATGTACCATCATACCGGGAGTCGAGCGTTTTTTCGGCAAACGTGTTCGTGAAAACGCCAATAACAGGCGCCATGCGCGTATAGGGGCGGCCTAACGACGGGGCAGCTTCGCGCTGTACCGTACTAACCGCTAAACCATTACCGGTTGCATCGGCGGAAGCCCTGAGAACGGTGTAATTGAATGTTACCATCCAAACAGCCCCGTTCCTGCCATTGCCTGACTCTGCATCGGTACAACTTAAACAGGCGCCATTGTAAAACTCACTTTCCTGGGTATGATCGGCATACAACAACATTTCTTTATTGCGGTCGTTGCCGCCTACATGCACATCATAAAATGTAGGCTCCAATGCATAATTAGTACCGGCGCCTGTAATGCCCTGCACCGCTACATCATATGCCTTTTGAAAATACCATTGTGCATCGTGGTTATCCGGATCGGTTCTGTTTGTTACCGGATAGGTAGGAATGTTGTTGGGATTCTGCAACCACCAGGCATACGTTAAATACGCTTTTGACAGGTACAGGCGCGCTACTGTTTTGGTAACTGCACCGGTTGTCCGTGGCGCATCCGGCAGGTCATTGATGGCTTGCAACAGATCAGGGAAGATGCCTCTTGTATATACTTCAGGCACCGTATTCCGCACCGATTTGCGCGCAGGGGTGGAATTGAATTTCAACTCGCCGGCGCCCAGGTCTAACGGCACGCCGCCAAATGTTTGCACCAGGTAGAAATAGTCAAAGGCGCGAAAGAAACGGGCTTCCGCTATCAGCGCATTTGAAATGGTGCCTACAGCTCCGGCATTTTCAATGATACCGCTGGCAGTATTGATGTTGGAGAATGCAGGCTGCCATAATACATCCGACCGGCTGCTGGCAGCGGTCAAATTGCCCACCCCGCTCAAATCAGCATCTTTAAAGTTCTGATCGGCACTTGAAGCCCAGGTATATTCGTCGGTACCTGTTTCCAGTGAGTTATAATAGTAAGGTTGTCCGAAGATATAACGCAAATGCGCATATTGGGAGGCGATGCCTCCCAGCACACCTTTTTCGGTTTTAAAGAAACCGGGGGTATAAAAACTGCGCGGCTCTTCTTCCAGCACTTTTTTACATCTCGTAAACAACAGCATGGCGCAAGCCGATACTGTAAGTGATTTTATAAGCAGATGTTTCATATTCAAAATAATTTAAAATGTCAAATTAGCACCCAGAATATAGTTACGGGTTGATGGCGTGTTATAACCAACGGTAAGGATGCGTCTCAACAGGTTGTCGTTTCCACTGATGGCGCCGGTTGAAGACACGTTCTCATTACCATACGAGTTGGTTTCCGGGTCCAGACCCGATTCTTTGTGGAATGGTGAAAACATGACAAATGGATTTTGTACGGTAGCGTACATCCGCAGTTTAACAGTTGATTTCTTCAACAGGCTTTGGCTGAAATCGTACCCCAGGGTAATGGTGCGGATCTTCATAAATGAACCATCGAAGTAACTGAGCGTGCTACCGTATTTAGGGTTATCACCGCTCAGGATACCACCAGGTTTAGGATACTTTGCATTGGTATGATCGGGCGTCCAGTAATCTACATTCAGGTTATTGCGGCGTCCGGTGAGCAAATTCAAATAACCGCTTGAACCGTGAATGGTACTGAAGAGAACACCGCCATGGCGATAAAATCCAACCACGCCCAGGTCAAAGCCTTTATAAGCCACCCGGGTATTGAAACCACCCTGCCAGTCGGGATCCACATCAATGATCTGCCGGTCGGCAGTACCAATGGCGCGCTCGGGGGTGCCATCTGGTTTATAACCACCGGTGTATTTTACCTTGATCATCCCGATGTTACCACCAGGCTCCAGGGTGTTCAAATAAGGATCATCTTTCTGCCACAGGCCTATGCGCTCATAATCAAAAATGGCATTGATGTTATGT
>CBIMFG010000593.1:0-4186 GCA_966243125.1 uncultured Niastella sp. | reverse complement strand
GCGGCATGCGGTACTATGAATCCACGGCGCACCGGTCAGGAAGCGGTTGGGCAGCCCTTAGATTTTTTACCGCCAACCGCTTACCAAACAACTGTAAATCAGATAAATAATTTTTAAACCGGTTAGATTTTTTACCAGGCGTACGCCCTTGCGGCTTATAGCGCGGGATTAGTATTTTACTTTGAAGGGCCACGAAAATGCTGCGTTTACGTTCCATTAATCTGATTGCTTATGTTCAAAAAATTGCTGCCATTATTAAGTTGTTCCGTCTTGTTTTTTGCTTCCGCGCTTTCGCAAAACCGGGTAATAACCGGGAAGGTAATTGATTCCATCACCACCAGCCCGGTACCCGGCGTAACCGTGCGGGTTAGTGGCACCCAAACCGGCACCAGTACCGATGTGAAGGGTGCATTTACGCTAACGGTGGCGGCCTCGGGGGGTACGCTTACTTTTTCTTCTGTTAACTATGCCATGCAAACAGTTGCAGTAACTACTGAAAGCAACCTGCTCATCAGGCTGGCGCCATCGGCGCAGGAGCTCAAAGGGGTTGAGGTGGTAAGTGTGGGATACGGCACCCTGAATAAAAAAGAAGTGTCGAGCGCCATTACACATGTGAGCGCTAAGGAATTAAAAACCATTGCCGGCAACAATCCTTTAATGGCCCTGCAGGGCAAAGTGGCAGGTTTAACCATTTCCAATACAGCCACGGCCGATCCCAATTCCTCCCCAAGTGTGCAGTTGCGTGGGGTATCATCGCGCAGCGCCGGCCTGGGGCCGCTGTATGTGGTGAACGGCGTTCCGGGTGGTAACATTGATAACATCAATCAAAACGATATTGAGTCCATTGATGTGCTCAAGGGTGGTGCGGCTTCGGCTATTTATGGTACGCGGGGCAGCAATGGCGTTGTTATCATTACTACTAAAAAAGGCAACAGCGAATCAAAACTGGTGTACAATGGCTACGCTACCATGGATAAATTAACGATGGTACCCGCGGTATTAACGGCCAGTGAGTTTCGCGAACACCGCGTAAACGCCAACCCGGCCCAGGGTATCGACTATGGCGCCAGCACCAATTGGGTGAAAGCAGTTACCCGCCCGGAAGCCTACGCGCAAAAACACACCCTGCAGATTGCCGGTGGCAATGCCAGTGACAATTATTTTGCTTCGGCCGATTACCGGTATGCAAACGGGATAGACCTGCGCGCTTTTAAAAGGGAATATGGCGGCCGGGTGAACCTGAATCACACCTCCAAAAGCAATGTGTATACAGTTATGTTTGAAGTAGCGCCCCGGTACATGCATACCAGCAACGCCGACCAGGGAAATTTTAACAATGCCATTACGTTGAACCCAACGCAGCCTGTTTACGACAGTACAGGCTATCATTATTTGAATACCGGTTTTTTCAGCAACAACCCGGTTGAAAATGCACGGCTTATAAAAAGCGAGGCCGAAATAAAGGAGCTGGATATGCGCGGTTCGTTAAAAGTGAATCTCCTGAAGAACCTGTATTCAACCGTAACCATCTCCAACATCAAATCTTCCTATAAGAACCTGAACTTCAGCCCTTCTACCCTTTCCACCATCGTGCATTCGGGACAAACCACCAAAACCAACTATGCCAGTCAGGAGCAGATAGATAATGACCAGCGCAACCTGGAGTGGACAATCAATTACGCGCTCAACTTCAAACAAAACCACGTGAAGGTGTTGGGCGGCTATTCCTACAGCTATTTTAATTACCAGCAGTTCAGTGCCAATAATTACGATTTTCCATTCAATACGTTCTCCTGGAACAACCTGGGCTCAGGCACCTGGAATGGCGGCGGCCAGGGCAACGGGCAGGGCGCGGTGGCTTCCACCCAAAATGATAGCCGCCTGGCAGCCTTCTACGGCAGAATAAATTATGATTTCGATAATAAATACATTTTTACGGCAAGCCTGCGGCATGAAGGTTCCTCAAAATTCGGGGCCGATAACAAGTGGGGCAACTTCCCGGCTTTGTCTGTTGCCTGGCGCATTTCTGATGAAAACTTTTTGCGGGATAAACTCAGGTGGCTGAACGACCTGAAGCTACGGGCCGATTACGGCGTAACAGGCAACCAGGATTTTGACAGCTACAAGTCGCTGCTTTTATATGGCGGATACGGCTATTTTCCATTCAATGGCACCACCTACCAGGTGTATGGCCCATCGCAAAACATTAACCCCGATCTGGGTTGGGAAAAAGCCATCAACTTTAACGCAGGTATTGATTTCGAGTTACTGAATAACCGTTTATCGGGTTCGGTGAACTATTATTTACGAACCAATAAAGACCTACTGGGCAATTACAATGTGCCGCTGCCGCCTAACCCGCAGTCACAAACGTTTACGAACGTGGGCACCATGAAGAACTCCGGCATTGAAATGCAACTGAGCGCAGCCATTGTACAACGCCGGCAGTTCAGTTACCAGGTGTCGTTTACCGCGGCTTATAACAACAATAAATTCGTTTCCTTTTCCAATAAGATCTACCAGGGCGCTCCCTACCAGGACCTGGCCGGGTTACCTGCACCCGGCAGCCCCGGCACCATACAGCGGTTGCAGGAAGGGCACCGCATTGGCGACTTTTATATGTTACGGTCGGCGGGGGTTGATAGAAACGGGGCGCTGCTGGTTTATAAAAAAGATGGCTCCGTGGTTCCGGCCAACCAGTCGAATGCCGACGATAAACAGTTTGTGGGCAATGGCCTGCCTAAATTCACCGGTTCGCTGGGCAATGTATTCAGCTATAAGAACTGGGACCTCAATCTATTTTTCAGGGGCAACTTCAGCTATCAGCTGTTCAACATGCAGGCTTTTTACATTGGTACGCCCGCCACACAAACAGATGCGAATACACTTAAATCGGCCTATGATGCCGGCAACAAATATGCAAAGCTTACCAATGCAGCTACCACCTCGCTGGCGTCTGATTATTTTTTGGAATCAGGTTCCTTTGTTAAGCTCGACAATGTAACGCTGGGCTATAGTTGTTCGGTTAAAAGCAAATTCCTGAGTGCTGTAAGGATCTATGCAGCGGCCAACAACCTGCATACGTTTACCCGCTTTAAAGGCGGCGATCCTGACCTGTACCCCGTTAACGACCTAACTCCCGGCGTGCAGGGAAATCCACGCAACAATACGTACAGCCTCAACTTTTATCCGGCCACCATACAGGTACTGGCAGGCATTCAGGTAACATTATAAAAACATTAACCGGTTAAAGTAATGCAAAACAGATCCAGAAAATATATAGTAACGGCCGCTTTCGCCATGACGCTGCTTTTGGGCGCTTGTACAAAATTAGATGAGCAGGTGTATGATAAAGTAGATGTATCGCAGTTTCTCACGCGGCGCGATGATGTGATCAGGGATTTTTTACGGCCCTTTGAACACGCGTACTGGAGCATTCAGGGAAATGATATTTATGCAGTAAACGAAAACAGCTCCGATGAAATTGGCACCTTTAACCGCCAGGGCGACTGGCAGGACGGCGGCTACTATCAGCGCATGCACCAACATACCTGGACCACGCAGGACAATTTCACCAGCGGCGCCTGGACCGCTTTTTACCAGGGCATTGTGCTGGCCACCAATTCCCTGCAGGATATGGAAAGCATAACAGACCCGGACAAACTAAATATCACCACCACCGAGCTGGCCGATTTTAAAGCCGAGCTCAGAACGCTGCGGGCCTGGTTCTATTTAAGGGCATTTGATTTTTACCGGAACATTGAAATTATAACAGATGTAAAACATACCACTACCGGCAATAAGCAGTCGCCCCCGCCGGAAACATTCAATTACATAGAGTCGGAACTGAAAGCGGCCTTACCCGATTTACCCAAACGGGAAACGCTGGGTGATAAAGGCATTGGCCGGTGGACGCAGGCCGGGGCCGCCGCCTTACTGGTTCGCCTGTACCTGAATGCAAAGGTGTATATCGGGCAGGAAAAATACACCGAGTGCGCGGCGGTTTGCCAGGACATCATAAACGGCAAATACGGGAATTATAAACTGGATACGCGCTGGGATGCGCCGTTTGACTATACCAACAATACCCTTAATTCCGAAACGCTCTATGGCTTTCCGTGTAGTCTTTCCCGTACGCACTGGCAATACGACGGCGGCATGTACTTTTGGGCCATCACCTACGATG
>CBIMFG010000592.1:0-4186 GCA_966243125.1 uncultured Niastella sp. | reverse complement strand
GAGAAACTGCGGTACATAATTTTCAGAATGAAGCCGGCATCCGGGTATTTTTGATCAGTTTAAAAGCTGGTGGAACGGGGTTAAATTTAACTGCTGCCGATTATGTGTATATAGTTGATCCCTGGTGGAACCCGGCCGTAGAAAACCAGGCCATCGACCGCAGCTACCGCATAGGACAAAAGAAGAATGTGGTAGCCATTCGCCTTATTACCCCCGGCACCATTGAAGAAAAAATTGTAAAGCTGCAAAACACCAAAAAAGAACTGTCTGATAAACTGATTAAAACAGCTACCTCCTACCTGCAGGGTATATCCAAAACAGAACTGCTTTCATTGCTGAGTGATTAAGCAAACAAAAAAGCCATCCCGCAAAGCGAAATGGCTTAATTAATATTTTTTTACTACTTATTAATGTGCAGCAACAACCGGTTTCACTGAACGGTGGTTAATGAAGTACCAGCTGCCAAACAGTACACCGCTGAACAAAACGGTACTTAAAATACTGTATGGATAGAATGGTAAACCAGCAGCATAAGCAGTTATTAACCCTGCAAAAGTTTTAGGATACATATCATATCCGTTTAAACCAGTCCAGGTTATGAAATTACTTATCAGGAAGAAGTAAGTGGGTGCAGCCAGTGCGGTCAGCAACACGTTCAACACGGTGATCTTTCTCATTAAAAACCCAAACACAGTTACTGAAGCATACACCAGATAATCGATCCACATGCCGGAATAAAAACCCCAGATAGGCGAAAGACCCGCACTATGCAGCCCCTGGTATAACAGGTCAGAAATAAACATGCTCAACAGCGGCAAAACAAAAGCAAGCACTTTTCTGTCTCTTAAAATAGCACCGCTAAAAAATGCCAACGCCAATTGCGGGGCAAAACCAAATGGACGACTGGGAATAGCCCGGTATAAAGCGGCCACTACCACCATAATTACCAGTACCCAGATATCTGATTTATTGATTTTCATATCTATAAGAATATCTCTCAAAGTTAATTAAAAATTACATATATCATAATGCCCTTATTGTGGCACCGTTGCCCTGAAAATCACCGTATTTTGAGTGGGTTGCCATTCAAATGTAGCCCCGGCCGTGGCCAGTAATGTTTCCCCCTTACCCAGTGCAATCTCATTGGCGCCATCTGCAGCTTTTACCGCCCCTTCATATACAAAATAGATCTCGGCAGTAGCGGCGGTCAACGATACGGTGGAACCGGCTTTTAATTCTAGCCTGCGCAGTTCAAAATCAGCCGCGGGTGTAAGAAATATTGTTTCTCCGGTTACCGGCCCATCAGTACCCTTTAAGATATCAGGAATTACCGGCTCAAACTTTGTGTGGTGCATGAGCTCCGGCACATCAATGTATTTATTGGTAAGGCCACCGCGCAATACGTTGTCTGAATTGGCCATGATCTCCATATTTTGTCCTTCCAGATAAGCATGCGGAATACCGGCATCCTGAAAAATGGCTTCACCTGGTTTCATGCTTACCAGGTTAAACAGGTAGATAGAAAAAATGCCGCGGTCAATTTTATTGGCGTCGCAAAACGTTTTGGCCGCCCGTGCCGCCCAGAAATCTTCCTGGCTTCTGTCTAAAAACCCTTTTTCATACAGGGGAACAATACGATCGAGCAAAGGTTGTAAATGTTCCTCCACTTCGTGCTGATCCATGGTCATTACCAATTCGTACAACGCATGGTAATTTTTTCCATCAAACACCGGCACCAGAAACTGCAGCTCAGGTGTTTGCATGAGGATGGTCACCAGGGCCTGGGGTGCTTTAAACCCATGCAGCAGCCAGAAATCGCTCAGCGCCAGCATCAGTTCGGGCTTATGGTTATCATCTTTATAATTGCGGTTAGATGCATTTAATGGCGTTCCCTTCATATTCTCTGCAGCAAAAGCCGATTCAGCAGCTTCTTTTGTAGGGTGTACCTGAATCGACAACATGTCTTTTACATCCAGCACTTTAAACAGGTAGGGCAACCGGCCAAAACGATTGTTAACGTTCTGCCCCAATAAACTGGCTGCATCCTGTTTAATAAACGCATTCAGCGGTTGTTTGCTACCGTCAGGCAGCACTACTTCTGAAGGCACGTTATCATGCGCACCCATCCAGTATTCAGCAAAAGGCTTATTATCGGTATTGGTCAGGTGCAACAAGGCCGGAATAAAATCCATTCCACCCCAGGTATAGTGTTGAACCTTACCCTCGAGTTTAAATATTTTAGTATTATTCAACATAGAACTTCAGTAATTTGCAATTATACAAAAATGCTATGAGCTATCAGCATCATGACACCGGTAAAAAAGGGGAAGACATGGCTGTTGATTACCTGCTGCAGCTGAACTTTACCATTTTAGACCGCAACTGGCGTTATGCCCGGTTTGAGGTTGACGTAATTGCGGCCCGTGACCAGGTGCTGCACATTATTGAAGTAAAAACCAGGACCAACCTGCTTTTTGGCCATCCCGAAGAAAGTGTATCAAAGAAGAAAATAAACAACATGGTGCGCAGTGCGGATGCCTATATGCGCAAGAATCCGCAATGGCGGCAGGTACAGTTTAATATCTTATCTATTACTTTGTTAAAAGACCAGCCGCCGGAATTCTTCTTTATTGAGGATGTTTATTTGTGACGCTTTTTGCCCTCTTCCTTCAGCTTACTTACAACAGCATCTGGCTTGGCGACAGTTTCTGCTTCAACGCCGTTCACCTTTTCCACCATTCTTTCTACCAACCGGAATGTAGCCGGGCAGTATTCAAGGTTTTGTTTGAACACGTGCATATAATCAACCATATGGCGGCGGGTGTGGTGTGGAAAACCTGAACAATCCTTAGGCCTCACTTCATAAATAGAGCACTTGTTGTCTTTCAAATTCAGGAACTGACAGGGCTGTGTGGTGTTTATCCAGTCACCAGCGCGATCTTTCTTTAACCATTTCTTTTTAAAGGCATCTTCCGTCATTTCAAGATGGGCTGCAATGCGTTTAATATCAGTATTAGTAAAGGTGGGCGTCATGGTTTTGCAGCAGTTGGCACAGGCCAAACAATCGGTTTCCGCCCATACCAGCTTATCAACTTCCACTGCCATATTATCCAGTTTCTTAGGCGGATTTTTTTCCAGTTTGGTCAGGAACCGTCTGAAAGCAGGGCGGTTGGCCTGCATTTTACGTTTCATCTTGAGAAGACTCATCAACATAGTGGCAATTGATTTTAAGTGGCCAATGAACGGGATGCGTTATTTTTGAGTCACGAATATAGCAAATTTTGTTACGGGCCAACAGCGTTGTTGATGTGGCACAATTTTGTTTCAACCTGATACTATGTGGGACCCTTATAAAAAAGGATTCAAAGCATTCTTACAGCTGGAGAAATCGCTATCCGATAACTCGGTAGAGGCCTACCTGCGCGACATTGACAAACTGACCCAGTTTTTGCAGGAAAAGAACAATGTGCAAAGTCCGGCCAATATTACCCTCACCGATCTGCAACAGTTTATTCGTTGGGTGGGCGAACTGGGCATGACGCCTACTTCACTAGCCCGTATTATCTCAGGCATCCGGTCGTTTTACAAGTATTGTCTTATTGAGAATATTGTTACCAAAGACCCCACTACCCTGCTGGAAGCGCCCAAACTAAAACGCGCCCTGCCCGATGTACTCACGTTTGAGGAAATTGAAGCCATTATTGCCGAGATAGACCTCAGCAAACCCGAAGGAGGCCGCAATAAGGCCATCCTTGAAACTATGTACAGTTGCGGGTTGCGGGTAAGCGAAGTAGTGAACCTGAAAATATCGGCCCTGTACCTCGATGTAGGTTTTATTCGCGTAACCGGTAAGGGCGATAAGGAACGCCTTGTTCCCATTGGTGAATCGGCCATCAAATATATTACCATCTACAGAAGAGACATTCGGGTGCATATGCCGGTAAAGAAAGGACATGAAGACATTCTGTTCCTGAACCGTCGTGGTGCAAAGCTTACCCGGGTAATGATCTTTTTAATGTTAAAAGATCTGGTAAAGAAAGCCGGTATTACCAAGAACATTTCTCCGCATACTTTCCGGCACTCCTTTGCCACGCACCTGGTTGAAGGCGGCGCCGACCTGCGCGCTGTACAGGAAATGCTGGGCCACGAAAGCATTACTACCACTGAAATATATACGCATCTCGAT
>CBIMFG010000591.1:0-4191 GCA_966243125.1 uncultured Niastella sp. | reverse complement strand
CCAAATTCCGCCAACATCCTGCTTTAAAAACTCCCAATTACCAGTTAAACGGGTCACTTGCTGGGCACGGGCCGATGCGTTTACGAAGAGCAATAAAAACAACCATTTGAGTCTTTGCATTATACACTACTATTTAAAATCCAGGGAAAGATAAGTAAGAACCCGGCTTCCCTATCCAGATGTTACGGAATCGTTTCCGGTGGCATTCCCGGGCATAATTTTTTATACATTCTTATTAAAACTCCGGTTATGGCAAAAACTAAAACACCTAAAACAAATAGCTCTGATGAGGAGCTGAACGATATTTCATCCAACCAGGAGCAAACCCAGGCCAAGGATGGCACTGCCAGTAAAAGACGAAAAGAAAAGTTGGCGCAGGATGATTCCTATATCGAGATCCCTGATGTATCGGATATTCCCGGTCAGGAGGGTATTGTAAATGCAGGCGTGCCCGGCGCTATGAAAGACACTACCGCATCCTCTGATGACGAGGAAGGTGTTCGCGATGGCAGGGATATTTTTAAAGGTGATGATGACGATGAAGTAAAGATCGTGATGGGCACCGAAGCAGATGTAACGGAAGAAGACCTGGCCATGCTTGGCGATCCCGATCAGGACCAGGATATGAATGAAGATGAATTTATTGATAAGGAAGGTTTGGACAATACCGATTTTGACGGCGATCCTTTAAACGAAGCCGCCGTTAGTGAAGTGAGTAGTGGCGATGACCTGGATATTCCCGAAGAAAAGGAAGAAGATCCCAAGAAAACAGAGGATGACGAAGAAAACGATTACTACAGTTTAGGCGGTCCCGATCAGGATGCACTGGAAGAAGAAAAGGATTAATCGTACATATCGTTTTACAGTTTGAGCATAAAGGTGAATCATACACCATTGGTGGGTGGTTCACCTTTATAATTATTGGCAGTTTTGTTTAGGAATTTAGATATACCTTCAACGAGATAATGATCCTACTCCCAACTCTTATACGGCCGCTTCGCCAAATTCGAATTCGAATACTTCTTCTCGGAAGTCACTTCAACGGTCACCCATTCAGGCAATGAAAATGCCTCATCTTCCGACTTCAACTCAATCTCTGCCACAATCAATCCTTCATTCTCACCCAGAAATTCATCTACTTCCCACAGCTTATTATCGTGATTAATGAAGTTTCTTATTTTGCTAACTACAGCACCACAAAGGCCATCCAGCATTTGCTGGGCATCGGCTACAGGAATCGGGTATTCAAATTCATGACGGCTAATGCCTACGGTAAGCCCTTTTATAGTGAGGAACGCTTCCTTATCTGTAAGCCGTACGCGGATCGTTTTATCAGCATCTGAAACCATATATCCTTGCCGGAAAAGCGATTTCCTTTCTTTTACTACCAGGTCCCATTTTTCTTTATTCACCAGAAATTTTCTTTCTATTTCGATACCCATAATTGTGTTTGAATAATTTCTAATAACCGGTATTTGTCGGCCAGCTGGTTAAAGGCGGAAACAAAAACGGCTTTGGAATCAACCAACGTACCATCAAAATCAAAGACTACATACTTCGACATCCACTTAATTTTTCAATTCTTTCAATTTCTCCCTGGCTGCATCCCGGGCTTCTTTGTCGCCCAATTTTGCAGTGAGTTCAAAATATTTTATCGCGTTGGGCTTATCACCTTTTCGTTCGTACATGGTGGCTATGTTGTTGAGCACGATCACATCCCGCGGCATTATCTTCTCGGCCTGTAATAATGATTCCAGCGCCTTGTTATAATTGCCCTGCAATCCATAAGTAATAGCCAGGTTGGAAAGGCTTTCTACATGCCTGGGGTAATACCGCAGCACGGTTTGTGCAATTGTTCGCATTCTGCCCAACTGATCGTCACCGGCATTATACAACTGTACTACATATTCCTGAATATTGCTCAGAAAAAAACGTTCGGGATCTTCTACTTTTTTATTATCTGCCCAGGTCCACTGACCTTTTAGTTTGTTTCCTATTTCGATGGCCTTTATGATCTCATTGGTAAAGCGTTCGTAATTTTCTATTTGCCCCAGGGCATAGATCTTTCCAAAACGCATATCCAACCGGGTTGAATAGGTGTTTATTCCTTTATCAATGTATTGAAAAGCTTTTTCAAGCAGGGCACTATCGTAGTTAAAGTCTTCAGTGAGGTAACCAATCTGCGCACCGGTGCTGTCGGTTATGGCAAGGGATGAATTTTTGTTTCCTGAATCTTCTAAGTGAATCATTTCCTGCCGGCTGGCCTTGAAGTAGTAATTGAAGTAGGCTACAAATAATTCTGCATCGGTAGCATTTGCCTGTTGCCAGCTTTGGAGCAATTGCCGTTGAGCGGCTGTATCATCTTCTTTTAACAACCGGTAAAATTCTCCTTTATAGTCTTGCGCAAAAGATTGACCTGTAAGGAGTATTAATAAGAACAACACTATTTGTTTAGGCATTGTCGGGTATTGGGGTGGCCAAATCTACAAATAGCGACTAAATAAGTATATTAATTTTTATCAACAGGCGTTTTTTGTCGATGAGTGATAATAGAACAAGCACAACAAAATTTCTCCATGAAACAGGTATTGTTTTCAATGGGAAATTGCTTTTTATGAAACGAAATGTGCTTTTCTCATGGAGATTGCCACTATTTCTACAAAAAAAGATGCATTTCATAGAAGGTTTTGTGTCATTTGCGCGAGAAACGTATCCATTTCCGTGAGAAAAACACTTTCCCTTAAATGAAAACCTCTTTTTTCAACTAAACAGCATGTGTTTGCAATAGAAAAATACTTTTTTCGATTTTTTTTACTTCCCCTTCTGAAGAAAGTAATGAATGGCGCAGATGGCATTGGCGCAGTGTCCACTCCAATGGGTATCGAAATTCCATTTAAAATCCCAAACCGCATTTTGCTTGGCGTCATTCGATTTCATGCCATATAAAAGCAAGGTTTGTTTCAGGTATTTATAAATGGCGCCCAGGTCTTCATACAGGTCACCGTATACTATACCCGCATCCTTCTTTTTAGCAGTAGGATCGAATACATACCAGTAATACCGGTAATCCCATAAGCGATCGGCAATAAAATGGAGGTTTCGCTGAAATTCGAGTTCGTCGAGTTTTACTTCGATCTTCTGATTGCTTTTTTCTTCCATCAAAATCATACAATTGCCCAGGTTGTACAACGACAATAAATGATTTTGTGATTGAAGAATAAAATGCCGGGGCGTTTCTGCTTCGTGCGATTCAATGAAGGAACAATACTTTTTCGCAGCATCAATGAAGCTGGTGAACTCGTTGGTTGCAATAATTTTAGATACTAGTATCTTTTCAGGTAGTGACAAAGTGATCTCAATAGCTGTTATTGAATAATGGTTGCTATTGGAATGTTCAAAAATGATGCCTATTTGTTGTACAAACAACACGCAAAAACGGGCTGTTATTGTAACTCAGTCCGGTAGTTATATTTAGAAGTGTACACTCGTATATTTCGTCTGCAAAATTCAGTTTATACACGCGAAAGAATAGTATTTATACCATTCTATGGCATTCTATTGCCAGCCAGCGAAGCCAATAATATAAAGGGCCGTTCCTACCAGGTAGAAACAGCCCTTATACCCCTCCGGGCTACTAATCAGTTATAGACGTGGGAGGAGTAGTGATGCATTGATGGCTTCACCCACCTAATTTGCCAGCTGGCAAATTCAATGGGCAAGCGAATGGATTACCGGCTTCGTTCTCAGGTATGCCGGTTAAGGTTTTTTTTGCCACCACGTTTGTCGTTCCCGAAATGTTGTGTGTGCGCCAAAGTAAAGATCGTCTTGTAATCTACATCCAAAAGAAAACTTATCTTATATAGTTCATCTAACGTAAACTGCTCCACGTTCGCAATCAAACGAGTCATTCGGTTATTGTTTGTACCCAGGTCGTGAGCCATAATAGTTTTAGGCACATGGGTAAAGATTTCCTTGAATTCGGTTATGTGTTTCCCTTCAATCAAAATTTTTACAGCTTTATATCGTGGATCTCTTTCCATTTACCAAAGAAAAAAAACAAATTCAATTGAAATTGCATAAAGGATGGTTTGTACTTTTTTTGTTATAACACGAACTTTTTTCTGTTGAGGTTATAACTAATTTCATTACGATCGGTACAGTGATCACCCTCACATTATATGTTACAAAAAA
>CBIMFG010000590.1:0-4195 GCA_966243125.1 uncultured Niastella sp. | reverse complement strand
AGGTGCTTTCGGGCAAGTATCGCCGCGATGCTTTCAACAACGCTGTATTTCCTAAAGTAAAATACCCCGGCCGTGGCATTATTTTCGATCGTACCGGTAAACCGGTATTAAACAATGCCCTCCTATACGACCTGGTGGTAACCCCCAATGAAGTAAAAGCGGTTGACACTACCGAGCTTTGTTCCTTACTGGGTATTGATGTTGCAGAGTTCAACAAACGCCTGCGCGATGCCCGTATCAGAAACGGTGGTTACCGTCCATCCCTGTTTGCACCCCTGCTGCCCGAGATCTTACATGTGCGTTTAGAAGAAAACATCTGGAAGTACCCGGGGTTTACGTTGGTTGAACGACCTGTGCGTGTTTATCCATACAACGCCGGCGCCCACCTCCTGGGTTATATAGGCGAGGCAGACTCGGCCATCATCAAACGGTCGGGCGGGTTCTACCGGATCGGCGATTATGTAGGCCGCACCGGCCTTGAAAACACCTACGAGAATATACTCATGGGACAGCGGGGCGTGGAATACCTGCTGAAAGATAACCATAACCGGTTAGTAGGCAGCTATGAGAATGGAAGCCATGATACCGCTGCTGTTGCCGGACGTAATTTGCGTACCTACCTTGATATAGAACTGCAAACATTGGCCGAAAAACTGCTAAAAGGAAAAGTAGGCGCAGTTGTTGCGCTTGACCCCAAAACCGGAGGTGTACTGGCCATGGCATCGAGCCCCAATTTTAATCCTAATGAGCTAACCGGCACATCCAGACAAAAAAACTATTCGCATTTGGTGTTGGACGTGGCAGGCCCCATGCTAAACAGAGCCATCAAAGGACAATACCCACCGGGCTCTATTTATAAACCAATAGGTGCATTAATTGCCCTGGAAGAAGGACTGATTTCGCCTGCGAGTAGCTATGACTGTCACGGCACTTATTACGGTTGCGGCCGCCCACAGAATTGTACCGAAAAACAGGCCGGACATGCAGCCAGTTTAAGGCTGGCAATTGCCTGGTCGTGCAACTCCTTTTTTTCGGATGTTATAAAAAAGACGATCGACAACCCGGCTTATAACAACCCGCGTAAGGGATTAACAGCGTGGAAAGCATATATGACGGCTTTTGGTATGGGGCATAGAACAGGAATTGATTTGCCAAGCGAAGATGGCGGCAACGTACCGGATACCGCTCAATATGATAAAGCTTATCGCGGCTTATGGAACTCCTGCACCATGACGGGCGGAGGCCTGGGCATTGGGCAGGATAAAATGCTGGCCACTCCCCTGCAAATGGCGAATGCAATGTGCCTTATTGCCAACCGGGGTTATTATTATACGCCACACCTGGTTGACAGAATTGATGGGGAAAATGCAACCGATACGCTGCTGAAAAAATACCGCGTAAAACACGAGGTGCTTACGCACATTGCAGCTGATGCATATGATGTGGTGGCTGCCGGCATGCAGGATGTTGTTGAAAAGGGAACTGCTAAAACCGCCCGCATTCCCGGAATTAACATGTGCGCCAAAACCGGCACCGCACAAAATATGATCCTACTCGATGGCAAACGTATTGAACTGGAAAACAACTCCACCTTTGTATGTTTCGCACCCCGGGAAAATCCACAAATTGCCATAGCAGTTATTGTGGAGAATGCCGGGTCTGGTGCTGCATCGGCCGCGCCTATTGCGTCGCTTTTAGTTGAAAAGTACTTGCGGGATACGTTATCTACCGAACGGCTGAAAAAGGTGGAAGAGATAGCAGCCACTAATAAAATGCCTGGTTACCTCGAAAGAGTGCAATACAAGGCCGATTCAACCCGGCGATTTACCTGGTTCAAAATGACCGGTGACAGTAATTATATCCGTAATTACTTAAAACCAGGCAAACCGTTTGTACCACCGGTGGTAAGAAGAAGAAGGTAACCCAGGATCCCTGTGGCCCGAATTTTTATATAATAATGGTATGAACACCTTTTTTAAAAGCATACTTGCAGTACTTGCACTTATCACCATTTGCAATAACAGCTTTGCGCAAATACAAAAAGTGGTGATTATTCGCCATGCAGAAAAGCCGGAAAATGGCGACAATCTTTCCTGCAAAGGATTTAACAGAGCGTTGCAGTTGCCGGCCGTTTTATATGCTAAATATAAAACTCCTGACAAGATCTTTGTGCCTGCGATGGGCAACGGAAAATCGGCCAATCATGTAAGAATGTTTGAAACCATTACTCCCTTTGCTATAAAATACAATATCGGCATTAACTCAAAATATGATGTAGATAATGTAAAGGAGATGGCTACAGCCATTCTAAAAACGCCCAGCTATGCCCTGGTAGTTTGGGAGCATGATAAAATAGATAATCTGGTGAAAGCCCTGGGAGCAGATGCCAAAGGAATGAAATGGCCTAACGACGATTTTGATTCTATCTGGATCGTTACTTTTAAAAATGGCAAAGCCACCATTTCAACTGATAAAGAAAATATAAACCCTGCTAATGATTGCAGGTAACGTTATCTTATCAATGCAACAGTTCCCTTTATTATTTGCTGAGTACCACCTGCAAGGCCAATAACCACCATATAAACATAAGCGCCTTCCGCGGCAGGCACGCCGTGCAACCGGCCATTCCAGCCAAATGCCGGATCATCGGACAATACATTGTGCACCTGGAAAACTTTTTGTCCCCACCGGTTAAAAACAGCAAAATCTTTTATCATACTACCCATCTCTCCCCCGCGTACGTAAAAAATATCGTTATGCCCATCAGCATTTGGCGTAAAAGCATTAGGAATGCTCAACCTGGTGTACACATGAACTTTTATTTGCCCGGTGGCGCTGCAGCCTTCAGCCGTTGTAACAGTTACTGTATACAAGGTAGCTTTTAGCACACTTGCTATAGGGTTGGCAATGGTACTATCTGATAAAGCAGCCCCCGGGTTCCAGATATATTTATCGATGCTTCCGGTTATGATGGGTTGCAAAACTATTGATTGTCCCGCGGCAAGGGATACATCCGGCCCTGTCTCCACACGAGGTGTTTGATTTACCGTTAAAGCAATACTGTTGGAGTTAGCTGCAGCACAACCTGCATTACCTGAGTAATTACAACTTACCACATCACCGTTCGTAAAGTTTGTACTGCTGAAGGTTGGATTATTACTGCCCGCATTGCTTCCATTTACCTGCCATTGGTAAATGCCATTAACACCGCCATTTGTTACGGTTGCATTAAAACTAACCGGCTCGCCTGAACAAACAGGATTTGCAGAAGCTGCTATACTTGTTGTTGTGGCCAGGCTCTGATTTACAGTTACCACAATATTATTTGATAGCGCTCTTGCCACTGTGGTACAAACCTCATTACTGATCATAGTACAACTAACAACATCACCATTGTTTAAAGAATTACTGGAATAGGCAGCACTGTTAACACCCGCATTTAAGCCATTTAATTGCCATTGATAAGCAGGTGCACTTCCGCCATTAACAGGAGTAGCCGAAAGAACAGTAATTGTTCCTGAACAAATAACGGGCGGTGCAGCAATGCTTACCGCAGGCGTTACAGCCGGGTTAATTATTATGGCGTTGGAAACAACGGTACAACCTTCATTACTGGTAATTGTAGCGGTATAAGTGCCGGGGGTTTGTGGTATATAACTGGTGTTTATAGTACTTTTAAAAGTAACGCCCTGTATTCGGTTATTGATCATATCAGCAACCAATACATTCCCGTTACCATCTAATGCTACAGCAATTGGCTGAATTAATTGATCTGGGCCAGCACCTGCACCATTGCCCCCCATAACAGTTACACCGGCAGTAGCGCCAGGCCCCCATTTTTGTATGCGGTTGTTCCCGGAGTCAGCAACGTAAATATTTCCGTTGCTGTCCATACAAATACCCCGGCACCCGTTAAATTGGTTGGCGCCAGTCCCCTGTCCGTTTCCACCTGCGACTATTACACCGCTGGTAGCGCCAGGCGTCCATTTCGTAATCCGGTTGTTACTAAGCTCTGATACATATACATTACCCGCACCATCCACCCAAAGGCCCAAAGGAGCGTTTACCTGGTTAGGCGCAAAGCCGTACCCATTGCCTCCGGCAACGGTTACACCACTGGTGGCGCTAGGCGCCCATTTCTGAACACGGGAATTGCTCGCATCACATATATATACATTGCCCGCATTATCAACAA
>CBIMFG010000589.1:0-4215 GCA_966243125.1 uncultured Niastella sp. | reverse complement strand
GGTCAAATTCAAGATCAAACATAAGACGGTTTCAGAAGCGCGGGCAACAAGAATGGCCGACAAAAACACCGACGTATCTGTTAACTTCATCAGGGTGGAAAAGAATAATAAAAAAGAGGGCCGGAGTTTCAACGAACTGGGGGGAAATAGCGGGTTTATGAACACTGATGACAACTTAGGCACGTCCACAACAGCGCCGCATGAAGTTGGGCACGGATATGGGTTAGAGCACAGCGATGGTGACCAGAGAGGAAAGGGGCAGCCTGATATTATGGCCGCAAGGGGAACGTTGGTTGATCCGCAATATCAATATGATCCTAAAGCTGCTGCAGGCGCTAATGGCGGAACTATTAAACCCAGCACCCGGAAGGTTGTTCAACAAAACATAACAGATATGTTTAAAGGAGTGACCTTTGATAAGAACGGAAGAGGAAAGATAGGAGCTGCCACCAATAGAATTTTTGATGTTGACGGTTATGAAAAGAAAAAAACACCATAAGATGCATAAAGATTTAATTAGTATTTTGTTTGTGTTTCAATTGTTGTTTGCCTGTAGTAACAACCTGCGCCCGGCTAATGAAAATAAGGAACAAACGCTGACGCAAAGCCAGGATATCGGGTTATTCATTCAGCAGTGGAAGGCAGATAGTTTGGGTTGCCAAAGGCTAAGAACGAAACAAAAGGCTGAGGCAATAATCGATAGCCTGAAACTGCAGGGAACGAACAGAACCGGATTTGAAAAAGTGTTTGGTAATGCAAACAAGGTGCAGGAAAGAAACGGCGAAGTGATTATAGGATATTACTTTAGTTCTGTTTGTGCTGATGGGAAGTTAGTTGACAGTGCAGACTATTGTATAGCTGAATACACTTTCAATAAGGATAAGCTTACAGGGCGGAACTATATTTGTCAGTAATGGTAAAAACAAAAGAGGCCGTTTCTTAGGAGACGGCCTCTTGTTTTAATGCACCCTTCCTGCCTCTGCCTCGATCCCCGTTTTTCGCTCCCGCCGGGCAATTGCTTTTCCAAAACGATAGCTGAAACTGATAGTGAATCGTTGGGTGTCGGTTTCCAGGTAATAATAAACTTCCGCATACTGGATCTTGGTAAGCCTTCTTGTTTTTGAACTATGAAAAACATCACTGCCACTCAGAGAAAGGGTGGCTTTTTCATTGAGCTTTTTTTGTATACCGCCATATACCTGCCCAATGGGCTGGTTGGTTGTTTGCCACGTTAACAATTTACTGCGGTAGGTGGTAGTAACATCGCCCGACCAGCCATTACCGAATTTGAACTGGTTGTAGGTCTTTAGAAAAAAGGTGGTCAGGTTATCGTTGGCATACAATCCTTCATTGAAGATTTCGCCTTTATAATGCCGGTTAATAAATTCCTGGTTTATGTTGGCCGTCCACCAGCGGGTAATATTGAGTGTCCAGTTTATGCTGGTACCAATAGTTGTATACTGATCAATATTCACGGGCATGGAAATAAAAGCATCGCCTGCCTGTTTATAACCACGGGTTATCATTCCCCGGGTACGGCTGTAGCTGAGGCTGGCGGTAAACCGGTTATGCGAGTAGGATAATTCCAGGTTGTTGCTGAAAGCCGGTTAATGGTGTTTCTATCAAAATAAAAAGCGGCAAAGTTCAGGTCGCTGTAGCTGGGCCGTTCAATTCTTCTGCCTGCCGAAAACCCCAGCGAATTTTTGCCACTGCTGTCGAGCTTGTACATTAGGTACAGGGTGGGGAAGAGGTTGGTATACTGTAAAGAGAAGGCCGTGTCGGGCTTTGCAACCATATTATATTGCAAGGCATTCCCGGCGGTGCTTTCTGCCCGTACACCTGCCTGGGCCGAAAACCGGTTGAAGCTTTTTTGCAACGTTATAAAGGCTGCGTTTATGTTTTCACGATAACGGAATTTGTTACTTAACTGTACATCGGGCAAATAAATGTTGGTATTGTTTCTTTCTGAAAAAATAGCCTGAACGCCCTGTTCCCATTTAATGCTGCCAAACAACGTATCGGTGTAATTGAGTTTTGCACTATAAATAGCAGCGGTGTAGGGGCTTTCAGTGATCAGTGGATTTTTTGTTGTCTGCGGGTCATTAGGGTGATGCACTTCACTTTCCAGGTGTTGATTGGCGCGCAAACCATAGTGCAGGTAATCGAGGTTTAGGTTTATTTCGCGACGGCGCCCGGTTAAAAAATGTTGCAGATTAAGATTCAGGGCGTTTCGTTGCGTATTAGTGGTATAGCGGCTGTTAGTAGTAACTGATGAATCTGATTTATCTGAATTTCCGTTAAACTGGTTGAGGTATACACCTTTTTCTCTATAAGGTTGTGTAAGCCCATTGTACAACACACCCAGGGTTGTGCGCCTGTTTATAAAATAATCGATACCCACATTATAATTAAAAGTTTGGTCATGATGCACTTCGTGTACATTTTGTAACAGCGTATACGATAATGAATTATTGGGATAGGTATAGGTTCTTTGCCGGTGCGAGCTAAAGTAGCCTGTATAAACGCCATACCCCGCGTTTGAAAAAATGTTCAGTTTATTATTCCTGTAATTGAGCAACAGACTGTTGTTCGATCTGAAATACCGGCCCTGAGATCCGCTCGCAGTAACACTTCCATTAAATCCAGGGGTTTTTATTTTCTTCAGTTTTATATTAATGATGGCTCCTCCATCTGCATTATAACGCGAGGAGGGGTTGGGCATTAATTCAATTACATCGATCATGGAAACAGATAACGATCGTAAATAATTTACCAGGTCGGTACCGCTAAGCCGGGTAGGTCTGTCATTAATATAAATAACAACGCCTTCGCGGCCTCTTAAACTAACGCCTCCGTTTTCATCTATCATAACGCCCGGCGCAGTATTCAACACGTCTATGGCATTGCCGCCTGCAGTTGAAATAAGGGCATTGGCATTCATCACAATTTTATCCAACTGGTGTTCAATAAACCTTTTTTGACCGGTAACCACCACAGTTTTTAACTGTTTTGTTCGGGTTGAATCCAGAGACGGTTTTGTTGCATGGGTGGTATCGCTTTGGGCCACGGCAAAACAATAAGAAAATAACCCCGTACACCACAGGGCAATAGGAAGTATTCGCTGCATGACACAAACCTATAACTATTTGTTTAGTTAAACAACTAATTAATTAGTTAAAATAGATAATGCCTTGTTAATAGCGCAAATAAACTATAGACTTTATCTCGAAGGGCGTTATCTTTGCAGTCATCAGATGATATGACGAATAATTTAATTCCACGCCGTTCACTGGCAGATGAAGTAGCTGCTCAATTGCAACAACAGATTGCCTTGGGGAAGTATAAAACCGGGGAACAGTTGCCCATTGAACCCGAATTGATGAAAACTTTTGGGGTTGGGCGCTCTACTATTCGCGAGGCCATCAAAAGCCTGGTGAATTCAGGTTTGTTGCGCGTACAGCAGGGCGTGGGAACGTTTGTGGAAGGGGCAGAGGGAATAAAAGAGTCGTTGCCACAACGCTTAAAACGGGCCGATTATAAAGACATTGATGAAATAAGGCAGTTGATAGAAATGAAGATCGCCGAAAAGGCGGCGCTCAATCGTACAGAAGAGGATCTGAAAGAGATCAGGCACTGGCTGGCGCTGCGCAAAAAAGCGGCCCTGGAAAACAATCTGGCAGCATGCGTGGAGGCCGATATCCAGTTCCATACTGCTATTGCAGTGGCTGCCAAAAACGAGATCCTGGCAGACCTGTATAAAACCTTTACCATACAAATAAAAAGCTGGTTCCTTACCATTCACAGCGATACTACCGACTTTCGACAAACGCAAAACCTGCACGAACAGTTGTTAAAAGCCATTGAAGGAAACGATACCAAAAAGGCCTGGAACACGGCTGAAAGAATTATAGGACATAAACCGCAATGACCAATTATGATAAAAACAACCAATACCCCGGCTGTTATTGATCCCAAAACATTCGCGCAAAACACCATTTATTCCATTCTGTTTACCATCAGTTTTTCGCATTTGCTGAACGATATGATGCAGTCGGTTATACCGGCTATTTATCCAATGCTGAAGGAAAGCTATCATTTGTCGTTTACACAAATTGGATTGATCACCTTTACTTTTCAATTAACTGCTTCCCTGCTGCAACCTTTTGTGGGGCATTTTACCGATAAAACACCGCGCCCGTACTCATTGGCAATAGT
>CBIMFG010000588.1:0-4216 GCA_966243125.1 uncultured Niastella sp. | reverse complement strand
AACCAGGTGGGTAGCAAATCCCATGTATTCCTGCGTAAGCTGGTATTCCATCATGAGCGGTGTTTGCGGCATAGCCCCAAACAACGGATGAAAGGGTTCACGTGGTTGAAAATCAATAGGACCGTTCTTTACCTGCACCAACACATTTTTTCTGAACTGTCCATCGAGCGGTTTAAAGTCGTTGTAAGCCTGTTTGAACCGGTCCTCAGGAGTATCGTTGCTGTACACAAATGCGCGCCACATTACAATACCACCGTGCGGGGCTACGGCCTCGGCCAGCATGTTGGCGCCATCGGCATGGGTACGATTGTAATTCTGCGGGCCCGGTTGTCCTTCAGAGTTGGCTTTAACCAAAAAGCCGCCAAAGTCGGGAATGTGTTTATAGATCTCGTCAGTTTTATCTTTCCACCATTTTTTGACTTCTTCATTTAACGGATCGGCTGTTTTTAATTTACCGATCTCAACGGGTGCGCTAAAGCGGGCGGTGAGGTATATTTTTATATTGTATGGCCGGAACGCAGTGGCCAGTGCGGCTATCTTTTGCAACCATTCGTCTGTTAGTATCAGGGCATTGGCGTTTACATTGGTGACCGTAACGCCATTGATACCAATGGAGGCATTCG
Source organism: uncultured Niastella sp. (assembly GCA_966243125.1). Taxonomy (GTDB): domain Bacteria; phylum Bacteroidota; class Bacteroidia; order Chitinophagales; family Chitinophagaceae; genus Niastella. The sequence goes on along the minus strand of CBIMFG010000588.1, from coordinate 3,593 downwards.
CCCGCGCATAATCAAGATACCGCTGATCAATGTAACCCGGCAACCGTTGCCAATCCCAAATGGAGCAACCGGCATACCCCCGTTCAACAGTACGGTTCAGGTTATCCCAGTGATTCAGCATCCGAAGCTTTATTTTAGGAACACTGGTAATTGATAGTTGCTGTATAGACTGATTGGTTTGCAGCAATCGTAAGAAATGAAAGGCGCCATATAGAATGCCTGCTTCTTTATTAGCGGTGATCAACGTAACATTTTTTCCTTCGTGTTTTATGGTACGGATGATAAATCCTTCATCACCCAGGCGTGCCAGCGCGGTGTCGCCTATCAGTTTGCGAACAAAAGATAAATGCGTGGGCAAGCCCAGCATAACAGTTCCATTGGTAACCGCCATTTGTAAGGGTATCTTTTTGCCTAATAAACCAGATAAACCGGTTTGCAATTCCTGATTGGCCGCTATTAACCTGGCTTCATCAGTAGGGCAATTAATACTGGTGATCTGTTGCCGGTATTGTTGTAATAAGGCCGGGTTGTCGATAGTATTGTATCGTAACCACAAACGATACCCGTCTTCAGCGGATACGGATACATGTATGAGAATTACGGATATAATTATAGCCAATTTTTTCATATGGTGTTCTTAGTTCTTAGTTCTTTGTTCTGAGTTCTTAGTTCCAGGTTCCAGGTTCCGGGTTCCAGGTTGCCGCGACGTTGTGTATTGCTTGTGGCTTACGGCTTAAGGCTTACAGCTGTATTTCTATTCGCTGTCTGATCCTGCTTTCAATGAAGAAGCTCTGATGATCAGTTCTGACCGTAATAAAATGGTATTGGTGGCGTCGATGCTGTTTACACCATTTAAATGATTGATTAAACTGGCGGCTGCCATTTCACCCATTTTATACCCCGGGTAATTAATGGTAGTTAAGTTAGGTTCCACTACCGTTGATACCGGGTCGTTATTAAAACCAACAAAGGCAATGTCCTGCGGAATGCGGATGCCTGCTTTTTTCAGCGCCACCATACAACCAACAGCACAGTTATCGTTTGCGGCAAAAATGGCATCCGGCAACGGGTTCATTTGCAGAATGGCTGCAGCTGCCTGCACACCGGCTTCCTGGCTCAGGTTATTGATCAGGATATTTTTTTCATCAAAAGGAATATGGTGATCGGCCAGCGCTTGTTTGTAACCAGCCAGCCTGTCAACATACACATTTCGTTTTGGTGGCGCCGTAATATGTACAATGTGTTTGCAACCCTGGGCTATTAAATGGCTGGTTGATTCATAAGCGCCTTTGCGGTTATCGATCAGCACACTGGTAAATTCAGGATGATCGGCCACGCGATCGAAAAATATAAGCGGAACGTCCTTTTTAATGAACTGGTCAAAATGGGAGAGGTCGTCTGTTTCATAAGCAAGCGATACCAGCAGGCCATCAACCCGGTTATTGAACATGGTTTTGGCGCTGTCGATCTCTTTACCTGCCGACTCAGACGACTGGCTAATGATAAGCGTGTACCCTTCGTTGTTGGCCACACTTTCAATACCGGCAATAACAGTGCTCATGAAATAACTGTTTAGGCGCGGAACAATTACGCCAATAGTATAGGTGCGCTGCTCCCTCAGGTTGCGGGCAAAATGGTTGTACCGGTAGCCCATTTCTTCGGCCAGGTCGAAGATCTTCTTCTTCGTTTTCTTACTTACGACGGGGTCATCTTTGAGGGCCCTGCTTACCGTAGCTATCGATACATTCAGCTTGCGGGCAAGATCGTAAATGGTTACTTCTTTGGGTTTTGCCATACAATCGTTTACATACTTGATAGTAAAGGTAAAAGAAAATTATTTTTAAAAAAACAATGTAATCGGTTACATTGATGCATATTTCTGATTAAATTAGAGCCACGAATTGCTTATTCAATTGATTGCCATGTTGATAATAACGTTTGAATACCGGGCCAATTGCCTGAAAATAATTTCGCACTAAATACGGAAAGTTCGACAGGATGTTGCAGCTGAATGGGTTGTACTGCACATCCGTCGGACTTTTTTTTGTGAATGGTCAATGGTGAATGGTCAATGGTGAATGGTCAATGGTGAATGACCTCATCGCGGCATTAAAGAACTAAAAACTAAGAACTAAGAACATTGAACTATGAACCGATTGATATTCTTACTACTCCTAAGCCTTCTATGTAAATCAATAGTTGCTCAGGTAAAACTTCCCCGCCTCATCAGCGATAATATGGTGTTGCAGCGCGATACCAAACTAAATATTTGGGGTTGGGCGGCTGTTGGGGAAAAAGTGACTGTTCGTTTTAATGGTAAAAGTTATGCGGCTGTTGCGGGCGCAGATAGTACCTGGAGGGTTGTGTTGCCTGCATTGAAAGCCGGCGGACCGTATGAGATGCAGATCACCGGTTCCAACCAAATAGTAATAAAGAATATTTTAATAGGCGATGTGTGGGTTTGTTCGGGCCAGTCGAACATGGAGTTGCCTATGGAGCGGGTAAAAGAGAAATATCCGTCAGTGATCGCCAATTCCGCCAATAACGCCATCAGGCAGTTTAATGTAGCCACCACTTACGACCTTCAAAAAGCCCGGAAAGATTATGAATCGGGCAGCTGGCAGATGGCCGATCCGCAAACTGTTTTACAATTCACCGCAGTAGGCTATTTTTTTGCAAAAACATTATATGAAAAATACCAGGTGCCCATTGGTTTAATAAAAGCCAGTGTAGGCGGCTCACCAGCCGAAGCCTGGTTAACAGAAGATGCCCTCAAAGCTTTTCCCAAACACCTTGAAACAGCCCAGCAATATGCGCGGGCTGGTTTTATCGACAGCATCCGCACCAGCGATCAGCAGGTGCGGAACAACTGGTATCAAAACATTTGGGAGCAGGATAAAGGTTTGCACGACACGAAACCCTGGTACGACCCCAATGTAAATACCAGCGATTGGAAAACCATGCCGGTGCCTGGTTTTTGGGATGAACACGGGTTGAAAGGCGTGAACGGTGTGGTATGGTTTAGAAAAGAAATAGAAGTACCAGCCTCCATGACGGGTAAGCCCGCCAAATTGTTATTAGGAAGAATCGTTGACCAGGACTCTGTGTTTGTAAATGGCCGGTTTGCAGGTACTATTGGTTATCAGTATCCACCCCGCAGATATGAGTTGCCTGCAGGCTTGTTGCAACCAGGCAAAAACACCCTTGTTGTGCGGGTTATTAATAATGCGGGTCGCGGTGGCTTTATAACCGACAAACCTTACAAATTAACAGTAGGGGAGCAAACCATTGATCTGCGGGGCGACTGGCAATTTGCATTGGGCACTACTTCGCCACCCTTGCCATCGCCCACCTTTTTTCAATACCTGCCCACGGGTTTATACAAGGCTATGGTATCGCCTATGTTGCCCTATACCATCAAAGGCGTTATCTGGTACCAGGGGGAATCCAATGCAGGGCGGGCGGTTGAATACCGCACTTTATTTCCGGCCGTAATAAATACCTGGCGGCAGCAATGGCACCAGGGCAATTTCCCTTTCCTGTTTGTACAGCTGGCCAATTATATGGAAACAAAAGACCAGCCCGGCGAAAGC
>CBIMFG010000587.1:0-4226 GCA_966243125.1 uncultured Niastella sp. | reverse complement strand
ATCAACCAGCAAACCCAATGCTACCACCATACCCACAATACTCAACTGGTTAATGGTTATGCCAAACATATCCAGCAGGAACAAGCCAATTGCCAATGACAAGGGAATAGAGATCATTACCACAATGGAAGCCCGTACACCCAATGGCAGCAAGGTTAACAACACCAGAAAGATGGCAATGGCAAAGTCGCGGGTAAAACCACCCAAACGGGTATGTACACTTTTGGCGTTATCAAAGCTTTGTTCGTAGGCAATGCTTTTGGGCAATTCTTTCTGAAATTTTTCCAGCACCGGTTTTACTTCTTTCTCTACCTCAAAAATGTTGGTGCCCATTTTACGGCTGGCAGTTACAAACACCCCACGCTTACCATTCAGCCGGCCTATATAGGTTTGTTCTTCGTAATTCCAGTTTATTTCGGCTATATCTTTTACATACACCAGCTTGCCATTTACATTGCTCACAATGGTGTTTTTTATTTCTTCAATAGATTTATAGTCGCCACTGGTTTTTATGTTGAACTTCTTCTCCCCCATTTCAATACTGCCGCCGGGAATGTTTACATTTTCGCTTTGTATAGCACCCAATACTTTATTTAATGGAATACCATATTGCGCCAGTTTCTCCAATTGCAGCGATACACGTACCTGCTGTTGCGGAAAGGCCCAGTTGTCCACGTTCTTTAAAGTTTTGATTTTCTCCAACCGTTCTTTCAATGTCTTGCTCCATTCTTCCAGGTCTTTATAGGGTGTGGTTTCGCTCATAAGGGCTATTTGCAGAATGTTTACATCGGCCGGACTGAACTTCAAAATATCGATATCTGCAATATCCTGTGGCAGTTGGGTTTTCAATGCATCTGTTTCCCTTACTATATCCTGGTATTTTTTATCGGGATCGCTTTCGTATTTAAACTCCACCTGTATTACGGCCAGTCCATCGTCGATGCGGCTAATGATACGCTTAATATCATCGAGCTCGTTCATTCCTTTTTCAATAGGTTCCACCACCAGTTCTTCCATATCTTTTGGACTGGTACCGGGATACACCACTACCAAACTAAAGGTGGGGGCCTGAAAATCGGGATCTTCACCCCGCGGCATATTAAGCAGCGAATTAACGCCTATAGCAATCAGCATCACAAACACGATGAGTGTGAACTGATAGTTTTTTACGGAGAAGTTAGTTATTTTCATACAATGATCTTTGAAGTATTGAAATGCAGGTTGAGCAGTTAACCAGTTAGAGTTAACAGCCTTAAGCCATAAGCTTTAAGCTATAAGCCGTTGCGGCAACGCTGTATTTGCTTATGGCTTACAGCTTAGAGCTTACAGCTATTTTATCACTTTCACCAACGATTTATCAGTGAGGTAGCCAACGCCTTCAGTTATCACTTCGTGTGCATTATCCAATCCACTTACAATAGCTGCTTTGTTGTTTTCAAGAAAGGCAATGACCACTTTGTTTTTGGTAACTGTTTTACCATCGGCGTTTACGGTATATATAAAACCCGTTTTATCGGTGGCTTCGGTGAGCGCTTCAACCGGCACCAGGGTTACCGTTTGTTCACCGGTTGGTTGCAATTTTACCGTGGAGAATAAGCCGGCGGCAAAGCGGGCGTTGCCGGGCAATACTTTAACCTCAATTTCATACGTACCGCTGGCTACATCGGCGCCCTGTGCTATTTCAGTAATAATGCCGGTAAATGTTTTGTTGGGATATGCATCTATTTCTACGGAAGCCTTCTCGCCTTTTTTCAACACGGCCCAGTCTTTGTCAGATACGCCAAACCTTATTACCCAATCGTTGCCGGCGGTTCCATTAAATTCAAATACAGGGGCGCCAACACTGGCCAGTTCGCCTTCATTCATTAATTTTTTAAGAATGGTGCCGCTCTCCGTAGCGCGTATTTGCGCATATTGTTGGTTGAACCTGGCTATGCGTAAACTTTCTTCGGCCACCTGAAATTGGGTATTGGTATTCTGTACCTGCTCCAATGTGGCTACGGTATCGTTGTATAAATTCTTAATTCTTGTTACATCGCGTTGTACTTTTTCAACACCCTGTGCTGCCTGCTGTACCTGTGCATTTATCTCGGTCAAATCGAGCGTGGCCAGCAACTGTCCTTTTACCACATGATCGCCTTCTTTTACATAGATCTTTGAAATAATGCCACCGATCTTGAATGATAACCGGGCTTCGGTTGTAGAGGCCATGCTGCCTGAATACTTTAGCACGGGTGCATATTGGGTAGTAGTAACTGGTTGCACTTTTACGGCAATGGCTTCGTCAATTACTTCAGCGGCTTTTACATTGCCTTTGCAGCTTGTTAGCACGATTGCTGTAGAAGCGATCAACAAAAAGGTAAGGGGGAGGTATATGCGTGTCATTGTGTTTGTTTTTTTGTTAGAGTTTCTGGTGAAAGGTGAAAGGTGAAGGGTGAAGGGCTCGCGATTATTAGCTTGCTGAATAGTTGGCAACCCACTCACCACTAACCACTCACCACTCACCACTCACCATTTATACGAAGCAGTAGCACGTTCCAGTTCGGCGGCGCGGGTTAGCACAGCCAGTTGTGCCAGTGAATAATTTAATTGTGCGCTGGTTAGTTGCGTGCGGGCATCTATCAATTCTATTTGCAGGGCCTGTCCTTCACGAAATCTTCTTTCAGCAAAGCGATAGGTTTCTTCGGCACTCTGCACTTCATCATTCACTGCTTCCAGAGTTTGTAAAGCCGAACGGTAATTGTTGAGCGAGGTGCGCACCTGTAAGGTCAATTGTTGTTGAACATCTTTATACTGGTTGTTGAGGGCATCCAGGTCCAGCTGCGACTGTTGAATTTTATACTTGTTATCATTAGCTTTAAACAGGTCCCATTTTAGTTGCAGGCCACCTAACTGGTAAAACTGATCACCATTGAAATGAAAGCCGAAACCCTGAAAACCAATGTTATAAAAAGCATTGAGTTTGGGCACCAGATAATTGCGGTTCAATTTTAAACTGGTACCAACTACTTTTTGTGCGCTTTGTATTTTGGTAAGTTCTTCGCGGTTGGCAGGTAATTCCAATGCGGCCGGAATTGTGGTGTTTGTTCTTTCAAATAAAGCAGAATCGGCAGTAACCGGCGCCTCCAGGTTTTCGTTCAACAAACAATTAAAATAAGCAGCGGCATTCAGTTGTTGATTGGTAGCGGAGATCAGTGATGCTTTTACCTGACTCACCTGCGCCTTTGCCCGCATTACCGATTCTTTGGTGCCTGCATTATTCTGCACAAACTTCTCGCTTACACGTAAATTTTCATTGGCCAGCTTCAGCGCATTGTTATAAATGTCAACCGCTTTACCTGCCTGCATGTACTGATAGTACGCTTCCTTTATATTTTTTACCAGTTCCCGTTTATAGATCTCAATATCCACTTGTTGGGTATGGATCAGTTCCTGACTGATTGACCTGTTATAATAGAGATCTGAATTCACCAGCGGCAGCGATACGGTAAGGCGGGTATCGTGAAAGTTGTTGGGTAGGAACGCGATCTTCTGGTTATTGACCTGCGGAAATTTGCTGGCGCCGGTTAGCTGGTTCAAGGTGCTATACACATTGTTCAGCAGGTCGCCAATGGGAATATCCTGGGTACGGCCGCCTGAGGCCAGGGTATAATCTGAATTAAAACTGGCCTGCGGATAAAACAGGGATTTAGCCCTTTTCAGATCTACTTCGGCTCTTTGAAGGTCGAAGGTTTTCTGGTGCAGGGCCAGGTTTGTTTCAAGCCCCTTTTTAATATAGGTATCTAAAATGGCGGTTTGCGAAGCGGCCGGTTGAGCAAAAAGGGCCCCCGCAACCCCGATAATGACCGGGATTGATAGACTTTTTTTCATAAGTCGATCTGTTTTAAATTATGATGTAAATATTCTTAACAGTGTAAAGTAATGGAGTAAAAAAAAACCGTTAGGTTTTCTTGCCAGATGTATCCAGTGCATTCATGAGCCAGGTCAAACTTTTATTCATCATCGGAACTATTTGATCGGGTGGTACCAGTTTATTGAACCTGTCCCTGATGGCCAGAGCCACCATGCCATGTACCATGCTCCAGATAGACATAGCCGCTGCACCTACATCACCTTTCTCTATCAGCTTTTTATCCATACACTCCTGAATGGTTTCCTTCAGTTTTCCCAGGGCCTGATCGCCGCTTTTCCATTCACATTTTTCATCGAGTATTTCCAGCGCTTCC
>CBIMFG010000586.1:0-4228 GCA_966243125.1 uncultured Niastella sp. | reverse complement strand
TTGAACAACCCTGGCTCAACATGCAGGTTACATTGGAGGAGGATCGCCTATTTGTAAAGCTCATGAACGGCAAAGCAAAAGAATCGGCAAAAAATAATCATAAAGGCATTGGCATTTTAAACGTACGCAAACGCCTGAGTTTTTTATACGAGGGCAAACACGAATTGTTGATAACAGATGAAGAGGAGGTGTTTATCGTGAACCTTTGGGTACAATTAGACAGAATGCCATTGACCAAAAAAGAAAGCGGCGCTTTCAAGTTGACCTATCATGAATGAAACCCAAACCATACGTTGCCTGATTGTTGACGATGAACCGCCAGCCCGTGAGATCATTCGCCGGTATGTTCAGGAAATTCCTACGTTGCAATTAATGGGCGAGTGTGCCAACGCTATTCAGGTACTCACCATTTTACAGCAGCAACCGATTGACCTGTTGTTCCTGGATATTCGCATGCCGCAATTAAACGGTACCGATTTCATAAAAACCCTTCAGCATCCGCCCAAGGTTATTTTTACTACTGCATTTTCTGAATATGCATTGGAAGGGTATGAACTGGATGTGGTAGACTACCTGATGAAACCCATTCGCTTCGATCGTTTTTTAAAGGCTGTTAATAAAGCATTCCCGTTAAACAATGCGCCCACTGCCATAAAACCAGTGGTGTCTAATGTCATAGCGGAAAAGAAAAACGAAAGCTTCGTGTACTTCCGTGCCGATCGCAAAATGGTAAAGGTGATGCTGGATGATATTTTATACATCGAAAGCATGAAGGATTATATTAAGGTGCATACCCTGCAGGGTGTTATCATCACCAAACAATCCATCAGCTCGGTAGAGGCCATGCTGCCTGAGAAATTATTTGTTCGCACGCACCGGTCGTTCATCGTTTCCATCAATAAAATAAAATCCTTCACCAACGAGTTGGTGGAGATTGATAAAACTGATATCCCGATTGGTAAATTATTCCGGAATGGAGTAATGAAAGTTTTTACCCCCTAAAATAAAACAGCCCCCCGGCTAGGCCGAGAGGGCTGTGTATATGCAGAAAATTTACAGTATTCTTAATCGCGCATAGTTCAACATGATCTTCTTTTCCCCGTTGGTATCAAACTTCACCGTAGCAATGGGGTTGTGCGCACTTCCTTCCATTTTTATTACTTCTCCAAAACCAAACTTCTGGTGCTCCACCCGCTGACCAACCTGTAAGTTGGAAATATCGCTGGCAACAAAATCGGCAGAAGGCACATGTTCCACCGTTTTAGGTTGTTGTTTGGGGGCCATATAAGAAGGTGTGCCTGGCGTAGTAGATGGTTTTTTTGAAGGCGGAGCGCCATAGCGTTTCTCAGCCTCTTTTGCTGAATTACCACCACCCCAGCCACCGCCGTTCATTCTGTCATAAGCGCTGCGGTTGTTTATCTGGTTGCGCATACCGCCACCGGCAAAGCTTCTGTCAACATATTGTTCAGGCAATTCTTCCAAAAAACGGCTGGGTTCATTTTGAACCAGGTTGCCAAAGCGGTAGCGTGTATTGGCGTAAGAGATCCAGAGTCTTTCTTTTGCCCGGGTTATTACCACATAAAACAGGCGACGTTCTTCTTCCAGTTCTTCGCGGGTGTTAATGGCCAGTCCGCTGGGAAATAGCTGTTCTTCCAATCCTGCGGCAAATACACAGCTAAACTCCAGTCCTTTTGCGGCGTGTATCGACATTAGTTTTACCGTATCGGCATGGGGATCTTTATCGTCGGCATCTGTTAACAGAGTAATCTGTTGCAGATAAGCGCCCAGTCCTTTGTCTGTTACTTCCCCTTCTTCGGTATCGGGGCTTTCGGTCCACTCTTTAATACTGTTCAGCAACTCCTGTACGTTCTCGTAACGTTGAACGCCTTCGGTGCTTTTATCGTTGAATAACTCTTTTACAAAATTGGTTTGCTTACCAACATGTACCGCTACATCATACGCATTTTTGTTTTGCAGCATGCTGGCGAAGCTTTTGATCATCACCACAAAATTTTCGATCGCTTCTAATGTGCCTGCTTTAAAGCCGGCTTCCCGCGCGCGCTCCAACACTTCCCACATGGAAATGTTATGTTCGTTGGCCATCAAAACCGTTTTGTCGATGGTTGTTTTGCCAATACCACGTACGGGGTAATTGATAATACGTTTTAATGCTTCTTCATCGCGGGGGTTTACAATAACGCGCAAATACGCCACATAATCTTTAACCTCTTTGCGTGCGTAGAAGCTAAGACCACCAAACATAGTGTAAGGAATGCTCATACGGCGCAGGCTTTCTTCAAACGCGCGGCTTTGTGCGTTGGTGCGGTAAAGAATGGCGAAATCGCGGTTGTTGTAATGGTTGCGCAGTTTTTGTTCCTGAATGGTGTCGGCTACGTATTTACCTTCATCGTTATCGGTATTCAGCCGCACCAGCTTTATCTTTTCACCTTCACCTTTATCTGTCCAAAGGTTTTTAGGAATTTGCCCTTTATTGTTTTTGATTACCTCGTTGGCTACATCCAGAATGCTTTTGGAGCTGCGGTAGTTCTGCTCCAGCTTCACCACCTTGGCATCTTCATAATCTTTCTGAAACTGCAGAATGTTCTCAATAGTGGCGCCGCGAAAACTATAGATACTTTGCGCATCGTCGCCCACCACGCACACATTCTCGTGCATGGCGCCCAGCAATTTTATTACTTCGTACTGTGCAGGGTTGGTATCCTGGTACTCATCAACCAGAATATATTTAAACTTACGTTGGTATTTGCTTAATGATTCAGGTACATTTCTTAGCAGTTCGTAAAACTTCAACAGCAGATCGTCAAAGTCCATAGCGCCATTCTTGAAGCAGCGTTTTACATACGCATCATAGATCTGGGCAATAGCCGGGCGGTTAGCACGCAGGTCTTCCTGTTGAAGGGCATAGTCGTTGGCATATTCTGCTGGGCCAACCAGCGCGTTCTTGGCGCTTGAAATGCGGTTGTAAACAGCAGCAGGTTTGTAATGCTTGTCATCGAGATTCAGCTCGTTCACTACTGTTTTTATAACGCTCTTTGTATCGTCGGTATCGTAAATGGTAAAGTTATTGGGATAACCTATGTTATGTGCCTCACCCCGTAAAATGCGGGCAAACACACTGTGGAAAGTACCAATATATAAATTCCTGGCTTCACTGTTACCGAGCACTTTTTCAATACGCTCTTTCATTTCCTTGGCGGCCTTATTGGTAAAGGTGAGTGCCAGAATGTTAAATGCATCTACACCGGTGGCCATTAAATGCGCAATACGGGTGGTAAGCACTTTTGTTTTACCACTGCCGGCGCCGGCCACAATCATTAACGGACCATCTCTATGTATTACAGCTTCCCGTTGCTGTGCGTTCAATCCCTGTAAATAATCTTGCATTAATGCAAGTTAATGCCTCTGCCTGTTATTTGTATCGAAAAAATAAAAGTCCTTCTCAATTAAGAGAAGGACTTTATAATTCATTATCCGGTATAGGAAAATGTAAGGGTTAAAGACTTGAATGAAAGATACTTGCTTACGCAGTAGTTTCTTCCAGTGCCAGTGCCTCAGGTTGAGGAGTCACATTTTTAATGCTTACCTGGAATTTGGTGTTCAGGCTAATAGTGTAGTTATTAGTTGTGAACAGCTGTTTCATGGTAGCATCTTCCAGCATTACAGCAGCCAGGTCAAGAGCCAGCTGTGAGGTGCTTATCACATTCGCCACTTTACCATTGGTAAATTCAATGGTGAATTTGTATCCGGCTTTGCGGGCAACTCCGGCTTTTTCAAAGTCTGGACGATTGAGATTGAGCACTTGATCACCTGCAGCCGATTTCTTCATCAGAATCCTAATAATGGGCAGGTATTTCAGCCAAATGTGGGTATACATTATCTATGCGGTTTTACTATGGAAATAATAAACTTAACTCTATGGCAGCAAGCGTCTGCAAAGATGTAAATTTTATTTGCAAAAACGAATGAAAATTAAAAAAAACTTAAACTGGTTTTCCACTTTAACAACCTAAAATAAGCATTAACCCTGCTACATACAAAAAAACCATTACTTGTTATTCCAGATATTATCCTTCCTGTTAACATCTGGAACATAGAGACCGCCCAGCAAAACAGATTTTAGCACCTTCTTTTCGGGGATTGACAATAAAATTGTGCTCGATTTTTCCCACACCGCTACCGACCTGCGAATGTTTTCAGTGGAACCATC
>CBIMFG010000585.1:0-4233 GCA_966243125.1 uncultured Niastella sp. | reverse complement strand
ACCAAATAATTATTGTTATACGGAATAAACAATAAGTCGGCACGCCGTAAGAAGCATAGCTGTAATTTATTTTCTGTGTGAAGTACAGACCAAACTACAATATGCTTTCGGCTACACGCCCTGTTTTTGTGCAGGGCGTGTTTATTTTTAATACTACTCCCCTTCAACCGTATACTCCGTTATGCCAACCTCCGATTGATTTAAACTTAAAGACAACCAGGTGGTAGCATCATTTTGAGTAAGCCGGAAATAGTATTTGTCTTCTTTTACTCCTTTGAATTCAAATGCCCCTGCTCCTTTTACTTCTAATGTTTGAAGGTGATTCTCTTTGGTGAAGAATAATACGGTAGAGTTGTTTGTAGCTAATGAGCCCATTGAGAACATAGCGTTTGCTACCTTGAAGTGCTTTAATGAAACGTGGTATTTTTTATTCTTGTAAGAGATGAGTGAGTCTGCAGCGAGCGCAAGACTGGGCGCCGCTATTTTTCCCGTTTTAAAAAGATCGCTGCGGGTATATTTGAATGAAGCCAATTCAATACTATTGAAAAAAGTACTGGTTTGCGCTGGTGATGAGGCCGCAAGGGGATTGGAATCAATTTCCGATTTACAGCCAATAGTAGCGTAAGTGATCACGCCTAAGAATAGTAAAAATTTTATAGGTAAGTTCATTATAATTCCATTTATCTTCTAACAGTAAAATAGCGATTTCATTCGCATATTTTACAAAAAGGGCTCGCTTATTTTTATTCCTAATCCCGGCGCTTCACTTACCGTAACCTTTCCATTATTGAACTGTAAACCGGTGGCAACATCTTCAGCCAGTAACAACGGGCCATCCATATCTACATAATCGAGCAAGGGACTTAAATGGGCAATGGCGGCTGAACCAATGGTGCTTTCATTCATGCTGCCTACCATTACTTTCATCTCCAGTTCGCGGGCTTGTTTTATCATTCGGCGGGCGGGGGTAATACCGCTGCACTTGGTGAGTTTGATATTAATGCCATGAAAATGCCCGTGGCATTTTTGTACGTCTGATTCCAGTACGCAACTTTCGTCGGCTATTAATGGCAGTGGAGATTCATTGTATAACCGTTTCATGCCTTCCCAATCGTCTTTAGCCAGGGGCTGTTCTACAAATTCAACTCCCAGGTCTTTCAGTGCGGGTAATTTTTCCAGCGCTTCGGTAACCGTCCAGGCGGCATTGGCGTCAACGCGTAGTACGGCATCGGTATGTTTGCGTAAGGCGGTTACGATTTCAAGATCCTGGTCGGTACCCAGTTTGATCTTGTAAATGGGCCAGGGTTTTTCCTGCATTTTCGCTACCATTTTGTCGATGGTATCAATGCCAATGGTATAATCGGTGGCAGGCGCTTTTTGCGTGTCCAGTCCCCATAATTTGTACAGGGGTTGGTTACGCACCTTTCCATACATATCCCAGGCGGCAATATCCAGGGCGCACACCAGGAAGTTATTTTGCGGTAATAAATGATGTAAATAGTGCCAGTATCGTTCGGGATCGGTAAAGGCGAATTTCTCCACAAACAGCTTTTTTGCCGTGAGGTCGGCCACCATTTTTTCAATGGGTAAATTATAATACGTAATAGCCGGCGCCTCGCCATACCCTACCATGCCCCGGTTTTCGAGCGCAACGATCAACGAAGGCTGATGGGTTTTGGTTCCTTTTGAAATGGTAAAAGGGTACGTGAAAGGCAGATTGATTGTTTTAAACGCTACTTTCATTTATAAATGATGAATATTGAATGTTAAATATTGAATATCGAAGTGAAGGGAAGAAACGACTCTTGAATTTCACTTCGATATTCAACATTCAATATTGGACATTCGAAATTATCTTCCCGAGTCTTTCACATATTCCTCCAACTCAGTATTAAATTCTTTTTCTTTTATCAACTCTTCCAGGGTTAGGTGCATTCTATACCGCCAGTAATGTTTAGGTATAGCCGGTATGTTTATCCGTTCTTCCTGCGGGTTTTCGCGGCGCAGGGTTTCATTCATGCCTAACAGATCCTGCAGCTGAAATGTTGCCCACATAGCAGGCGATTGCAGGTGCTGTATCACAATGGCTTTATTGATCCATGCTTCACAGGTGGCTGGCGCTTCGCCCCATTGGCCTAACACCGTATTAAAGAATCGTTGCGTTTTTGTGCGGTCCTCTTCCCACCAGCCTCTTATAGTGCTCATATCGTGCGTTGATGGGGTTACCACCGACAAATACGGCGCCTGTGCAGGATGGAAGAATTCGCTGTGGATGTCTTTTGGCATCCGCTGAATTTCCAGGCTTACAATACCCAGCTGTTTCATTACCACCGGCACGCATTGCGGCACCATGCCCAGGTCTTCCCCGCAAATAAGCATGTTGGTGGAGCGCTTCAGCGCCGGCAATTTACGTAACCCTTCCTGCATCCAGAAATGTTCCTGCCGTTGATAGAAGTAATTTATATAAAGTTCTTTCAGTTTATCCTGCACATAGCCTTCCAAATGGCGGAACGAAGCGGTGCTTTCCATACTGATGCGGAAATGAAATTCCCGCCCTTCTGAACCTTCCAGTTCAATCAAAATAACATAAGAAATTAAATCGTATAACCCCTGACGCAGGTGCTGGTTTTCTTCACTGCGTTCCAGTGCATCAAAATGTGTTTCTACCTGGCGTTGGGTAGCAAATTCCGGTTTTAAGGTATACTGGTTGCCGGTAGTATCTAAATAGGGATAGAACTTTTCTTTATTGGGACCAAACATTTCCCACAACACCGTATCGTTAATGAATGGTTGACAATACCGCACGGGATTAAACCAAATTCCGCGTTGTTCAAACTCTTCTTTATAAACAGGCAAGGCGGGAACAAAATGACCCAGAATGCCTTCTACAGCGTGCAACGGAATACTCCAGATGCGGAAGAAACCAAGGATGTGGTCTATGCGAAAGGCATCGAAGTAATTGCCCATTTGTACAAAGCGCTGGTGCCACCATTCAAACCCATCAGCAGCCATACGGTCCCAGTTATACGTAGGAAAGCCCCAGTTTTGTCCGCGCACCGCAAAATCATCCGGCGGGGCGCCGGCCTGCATTTCCATGTGATACAATTCCGGTTGCTGCCAGGCATCGCTGCCATAACGGTATACACCAATGGCTATATCGCCTTTTAAGATAACGCCATTCTTATGCGCATAAGCGGCGGCCTCCTGTAACTGCGTATGCAAATGGTATTGGGTAAAGTAGTGAATGGCTACCTCGTCGTACTGTTTGCTTTTGGGCGAAGCGAGTTTTAAAATGGCTTCTTTATCGTAGACTTTATTTGTTTTCCATTGGTTAAAATCGGCGGTTCCAAAGCGGTCGCGCAGGCTGCAGAAAACCGCATAAGGCACCAGCCAGTGTTCATTCTGGTAAAAAAACTTCGCAAAATCGGGGTCTTTTAACCACTCTTCTTTTTGCACCATGTACAGCTCTTTTATGGCCGCCATCTTTACATGCATTACGGCTTCATAATCTACCTCGGGCAGCCCGTTCAGTTGCTCCTGCTTTTTCTTGAGCGGTTTTATGAGGTTGGCAAATTTTTTACCGGCTACCTTGCTGATGTTTAAGTACAGCGGGTGTAAGGCAAATGCGGAAATTGCGGCGTAAGGATAGCTATCTGCCCAGGTATGGGTGGCAGTGGTATCGTTCACCGGCAGGATCTGGATCATCTTCATGCCGGTTTTTACGGCCCAGTCAACCAACAGCTTCAGATCGGTAAATTCACCGGTTCCAAATGAATTCTTGCTGCGTAAACTGAATACGGGTAGTACCACGCCTGCCCCTTTCCAGGTGGCATTGGGCAATCGTACAAAGCCATCGTGTAAAATGGTGAGGGTATTTACCAGAGCGTCACCATGCAGCCAGCGGTTCTCTTCTGTTTCGAACCGAACAAAGCTTTTGCTTTTTATATTGTAGATGCCGTATTTGTATTGAATGGGGAACGATTCTTTGGGTAAGTGCAGCTTTACCGTCCACCAGTTGTTTTCGCGGTGCAATAATACCGGGTTTTCCAGGTCCCAATCGGCCAGCGCTTTGTTGCTGCCAAGCAGGCACACAACTTCATTTTTTTCGAGCAGCGGCGCTTTCACCTTAAAATAATGGGTGGCATTTTTAACGGCTTTGGCCTTGGTGCGGGTTTCGTGCTCTTTGAGCAGAATTTCCTGACGATCGATCGCTGCCTTTAAGGATCTTTCGAA
>CBIMFG010000584.1:0-4234 GCA_966243125.1 uncultured Niastella sp. | reverse complement strand
GATCTTGTTTGAAGGTACACCTGAAGACCTGTTGAAAGTAAAAGCAAGCCACACAGCTAAATTTTTAAAAGAAGAACTAAAATAGGATTCTCCGCAACTATCTTTCTGCAATAACGCTAAACGCAGAACGCTTAATGCTGAACGCTCAATGCAAAACGCAATTCCTGCGTTCAGCGTTGAGCTTTTAGCGTTCGGCGTTGGACAGGCCTAAAAAACAAGTAGCCGGCAATTGTTCATCGCCGGCTACTGAGGATACTGGAATTAACCAGAAGAATTTTAAAAAGCCAATAAGCAAGCGCAGGGAGTGATTAATAAAATCTTTGTGTTTCAGGGTACTTATCGAAATAGGGAACGGATCAGGTTTTGACTCAACCGGATATATGGATTTTACTAATTTCCCTGCAGCTTATTGGTTTATAAGTTGTGGTAACAAAGAGCTTTTGTTAGTTGCCTGTAACAGCAACTGCGAATCAATTTATCGAATGATCACCTGTCCATTTTCGATGCGCTCATCATCACTGAACACTTCGAACAGGTAATTGCCTTTTTCAATATTGTCAATAACAGTAGTTTGCTTGCTTTTAATATTTGCCTGAGAAACCAGGTTTCCTGTAACGTCAAATATAAACAGCTGGTATACTTTCCCCTCTAATCCACGCACACTGAAGAACAAAGCATTTTGATCGTTGTTCTGAAACAACCTGATCTTGTGCTTTTTACTGGTAACCTGTTTTTGTACCAGAATAGTATCATTTGCATAGGTGGGTACTGGTAATGGGCAACCGAAGGTTGTGTTGGCGACTGCGAACAACATGGTTATTGTAAGCAGCGCGGGTACGGTACGGTTAATAAAGCTATTTCCTACGGTTACGTTCGGGTTCATGGGTTGTGTTCCTGCCCGCCTCTGGCGGGCTAAAAGTTTTCAAAAAGGGTACGGATCAACAAATATCTATATACGGAAAATGTAACTATTAGAATCTAACCGGACAGCGGGTTGAGCTGTAATCATTGCCGCCACGACCTAATCTGAAGCCTAATTTCACGTTAATTGAGAAAAAAGCATCGTTATTAGTAGACGTACCTCTTTTTTGACCAGCTGCATAAGGCGCTGCTACAGTGCCACTCTTGTTAGCCATTCTGATTGCCTGGTTGGCTTGAGCCAATGACATATATTTATAGAAGTAGGTCGGATCAATATACGTTGTGCTTACGTCGTCGAGATAGTCTGTGTTAGTTGTTCTGTGCAACAACTCAAGGCTAAGATTTACTTTTTCACTGAAGAAGTATTTAGCACCTGCACCTAAAGTATATTGAAATGCATTCAATTTATATTCTTTATGGCCAGGATATTCTGCGAAACCCTGTCCTTCGGTATGTAAAGGTTGCAGATCAACCCACTCACCTGTTAAAGGATCAGTACCTTGTGGTCTGAAGTGAAAAAAACCAATACCCCCCGCTACATAAGGTCTGAGTCTGCGTACAACATCACTTGGATCTCCTTCAAGGAAATCGGTAGGATAAAATTCTGCCAGCAACATACCTTCGGTTATACGAGAGCGAACATCTGAGTTACGATTTTTACGAGCTTCTTCAAGACCGCCTTTGCCTTTAATAAGGGCATCGTCACCTGTTAGTGTTCCTCTGTTTAATGCCAACCTGAAACCTAACCACTCATTTGGTTGATAAGTCAGATAAGCACCAACGATCAATTTGGTAGCCGGGAAGTTATTGTCTTTAATAAATTTGGTACCCTTTCCTGCATTACCTCCGAGGTCACTCAAAAGGTTTGTGGGTCCAACAGAGATGCCTGCCTCAAAAACGGAGGAACTTTCAGTGTTCTGGCCAAAGGATGATATGCAGGTAACTGCACTGACCAGTAATAACAAGCTACACCTCCCTACAGAGTGTAATAATTGTTTCAGGAGAATATCAGATTTAGTTTTCAGACGGTCTGGGAAAAATATCTGGCGCTAAAATAGTAAACGCCATTCACACAAACAATAAACGCAGAATTGTTTGTTTTTTGTGTGCAGTATTCAAAAAAATATTTAAATAAGTGTTTCGGTCTACTGTTTTCAACTGATAACCGGTAGAAACATCTTAATATGTTGAATACCATCTTCAAGATAGATGTCGCTACACTGTTGAAATCCCAATGAAGTGTAGAAATTACGGAGGTAAAATTGCGCACCGATAGTGATCGTATATTTCCCAAATACATCGTATGATGTACTAATAGAATAATTCATTAGTAGTTTTCCTATGCCTGCATGTCTTACTTTCGGCGAAGTAACAACACGTCCAATAGAAGGTTCATCATAGGAAACACCTGCAGGTACTAACCGCGTGTAACCTGCTAACAACTCATTTTGCCAGCACATTACATGCATCGATACCTGATCTTTATCATCAGCATCCAGAAAAACACAGTTTTGTTCTACTACAAAAACTTCGCTGCGTAATTTCAATATTTCGTACAGTTCGTGTGGAGTAAGTTCGTTAAATGGCTTATATATAAAGGTTAGTTCTTTCAACTGATAAGTGGTTATAGGTAGCTTTTATATAATATATTAATACCCGTACTTTTCTTGCCATAAGTTCTTCAGGTATTTTCTTAATTCTTCTTCCCGTGCATTTTGGCCGGGGCTGTAAAAGGTGCGGCCAATGAGTGGTGGTGGTAAATATTCCTGGCTGCTGAAATTGCCGGCATAATCGTGCGAATATTTATAGCCTTTGCCGTAATCGAGTTTTTTCATAAGGCCGGTAGGTGCATTGCGAATGTGCAGGGGCACTGGTAAATCACCATGTTCGCGAACGGCTGCCAGTGCGTCGTTAATGGCCACATAGGAGGCATTGCTCTTGGGCGATGAGGCCAGGTAAATGGCACACTGCGATAAAATGATGCGGGCTTCGGGGTAACCTATTTTATCAACCGCTTCAAAAGTGGCGTTGGCCATTACCAATGCTGTTGGGTTGGCGTTGCCAATATCTTCGCTGGCCAGTATCAGCATGCGGCGGGCTATGAACTTTACATCTTCTCCGCCTTCTATCATTCGCGCCAGCCAGTAAACGGCTCCGTTGGGGTCGCTGCCCCGCATACTTTTTATAAATGCAGAAATGATATCATAATGTTGTTCGCCGCTTTTATCGTATAGTGCAATCCGTTGCTGTGCAATTTTTACAACAGCGTCGTCGGTAATAATAGCGGGATCACCCAGGGTATCCACCACCAGCTCCAGCAGGTTTAATAATTTTCGGGCATCGCCGCCGGAAATAGTAATAAGGGCAGTGGTTTCTTTTAACTCAATTTGTTTTTGCTGCAGTTGCACATCTTTAACGATGGCCTGTTGTAATAATTTAACCAGGCTTTCTTCCTGTAAAGGTCTTAGTACATAAACCTGGCAGCGGCTGAGCAAGGCGCTGTTTACTTCAAAAGAAGGATTTTCGGTGGTTGCGCCAATAAGGGTAACAATGCCCTTTTCTACGGCGCCCAACAGTGCATCCTGCTGTCCTTTATTAAAGCGGTGTATTTCGTCGATGAATAAAATGGCCCGTTCCTTATCTTTTGCCTCCGCAATTACTTCACGCACCTCTTTTACACCCGAACTAATGGCGCTGAGCGTATAAAAGGGAACCTGTAAGGTGTGGGCAATAATATTTGCAATGGTGGTTTTGCCGGTGCCAGGCGGGCCCCATAAGATCATGGAAGGCACTTTTCCCTGATCAATAGCTGTACGCAAAATGCTTCCTTTACCGGTAAGGTGTTCCTGTCCTGCCAGCTCATCCAACGTATTAGGGCGTAATCTTTCTGCAAGTGGTGTTGCTTCCATAAAAATAACACCTCAAGGTAGGAAAATTTTTATGGCTTCTGATCAAACTGGTTGTACCAGGTATTGATGGTGTTTTCATGGATGGCCCGCCGTAACTTAAACATACCGGCCAGAAAAATAAAATGTATTATGAATATGAACCAGGAGATCAGTACCATGGCGGTTATATATAACCACGCGCCTTTGTTTGAGCTGATTGATCCAAGGTCAAAAACAAAGGGCACCATCCACCAGGTATTTACAACCTGGGCAAACAAAAAGGCGATCAAAATAAAATTAATGAGGTACAGAATGTTGAACCAGCGTTTTTGTTTGGGCGAAAGGGGAACATCGGGGTAATTGTAGTTGAGCATGGATAAGCCATGGTAAACAAATATAAACACCAGCGTATATACGATGATATT
>CBIMFG010000583.1:0-4235 GCA_966243125.1 uncultured Niastella sp. | reverse complement strand
ATTGATTGAAAAATTAAACCCTTAAACCCATGCGCACGATTGTTCAGCGCATGTCATAAAGGTAATAGCCAGGTATCATACAGTGAATTGTAATCAATTAAAAGGAAATTAAAATACATTCTACCCAGTTACCTGCACACGAACACAATCGATTGCGATCCTATACGGGCAAAAGAAAACCCTCTCGAATTATCAAGAGGGTTTTTACTAATTTCGTTTGTACTTATTAGTGCTTTCTATCGATGTTGTTGTACTTATCAGTGTACTTCGTTACGTTCTCCTGAATTTTCTTAATGTCTGCATCGATCGTTTTTACACCTGCTACATCTTTCTTCGCTTCAGCCTGACGTTTCTTTTGTTCCAGCTGATTTGCTTTTTCTTCATTGATGATGATCAACAGGTCCAATGCATTTTTCAGGTTGTCTTTATCTTCCATTTTCAGCTTAGACTGACCATCGAGCAACTCATCAACTTTAGTTAAGTAAGGCAGCGCCTGGTCAAACTTTTGTGCAGTTTGTGCACGCAGTTCCTCTTTTTTCTTCAGCTGATCGGGTGTTAATTTAACACCACCTGCAGGACGAATATTTTTGTTCTCGTTGTTGATCTCAACACCCTGGTTGTAATAGATCTGTCCTAATACCATGTTGGCATTGGCGAAATCTGGTTTCTTTTCCAGGGTTTTGCTCATTACTTCAGTGGCTTTTTGGATCAGTTCTTTTGAGTTGGCCGGGCGTTTGCTGGCATCTGGATCGTAACCTGTTTGGTATAATTCAACACCATAGTTAAACAGGAAAAGATAATTATCTGGTTGTTCTTTTATAACCTGCTCGTATTTTTTGAACAGATCATCTTTGCTGCCTTTTTCACGGGCCAGATCTAATTCAAAACCAGTCCAGAAAGGATCTGTAGGATATACTTCTTTACCCAGTTGAGCAAATTTAGAAGCATTGGCCGCGTCATCTTTTCTGCGATAATAGTCAGCCAGCCATTTGTAAATTTCTACAAAGCCCTCGCCTTTTGCTTTTGCTTCGGCAATTTTACCGTAGTAAACAGCAGCGTCATCTGGCTTTTGTGCCTTTTCAGCCGAAATACCAGCATATAAAGTGGTAGTAGTATCAAGCTTTATAGGAATGATATTTTTTGCAGACAACAGGTCAAATACTTCCAGTGACTTTTTGAAGTTTACAAACGCATCGTTGTAATTATTGGCGTTATAAAACGAAGCTGCATCTTTTGAATAACCAGTGTACAGGTCAATCAGGGGTGCATTGTTATCCAGGGTTAACTGAATATTTCTTTTAGCTGCGTCTTTTTCCTTGGATTCCAGGTCCAGGTAGGTTTTCATGGCTTCCAGTGCAGTTCCGCGTGCATCTGGCACCGTTGATTTCAGCGAAGAATCAGCGGCAATGGCGCCATATATTTTAGCCTTTACGTACCATGCATCCCCTAACGTTTTATTTTTCTCAACGGTCATTACATTATCGATCTCGGTCTTAGCATCCGTGAGTTTCTTCTTGGTTAGCAGATCTTTAGCCTTTTCAAGTTTCTGGGCCTGTGACAAAAACCCAACTACAGCGAGCAATGCTGTCAGAAACAATTTTTTCATCTGAAAATATTTATTGTTTTTTAGCCAATGAGCTTATATAATTGAAAGTAAATCTCAACAAATTATTCATTAACCGGTTCGTCTGCTGATCCTGGCTCATTTCCTTCAGTTGATTCATCAGTCGCATCATCGGTACTTTCATCAGATGCAATCTCATTGCCATCGGTTGCCTCCGCGGTTGCATTCACTTCGGTTGGTATTTCTGTTTCGCCGTTTTCACCATTCTCTTCTTCCTCATTATCATCCAGTTTTGTAATGGCGGCTATTTCATCACCATCGTCGAGGCGAATTAATTTAACACCTTGTGTGTTACGGCCCAACTCGCTGATGCCTTCTGCCGGCATCCGAATGGTCATACCGCTTTTACAGGTGATCATCAGGTCTTCTTTGGCTGCAACATCCAGCATACCTACCAGTGAACCGGTTTTCTCGGTAACGTTGAGGGTTTTAACCCCTTTTCCGCCGCGGTTGGTGATGGGATAATCTTCTAATGGCGTTCTCTTTCCGAACCCTTTTTCGCTCACAACCAACACACTACGAGAGTTATCTTCCTTGCTGACACATATCATGCCAATAACTGCATCATTTTCATCGTCTACGTCAATTCCCGATACGCCAATGGCGCCACGGCCGGTTGAACGTACTTTTTCTTCGGCAAACCGGATGGCACGACCGCTTTTCAGGGCCATCATGATCTCGCTGTTGCCGGTTGTAAGTTTGGCCACCAGCAGCTCATCTCCTTCCACAATAGTAATGGCGTTTACGCCGGTTGAACGTGGACGGCTGAAATCTTCGAGGGCTGTTTTCTTAATAATACCCTTCTTGGTAGCCAGTACTATGTTGTGAGATTTTACAAACTCTTCGTTTTCGAGGTCCTGAATATCAATGATCGCTCTGATCTTATCATCGGGCGGTAATTGAATCAGGTTCTGAATGGCGCGGCCTTTACTGGTTTTGTCGCCTTCGGGTATTTCGTAAACATTCAACCAGTAACAACGTCCTTTTTCAGTAAAGAACAGCATGGTGTGGTGTGAAGAGGCCACAAACAGGTGTTCAATCCAATCTTCCTCGCGGGCTTTGCTGCCCTTGGCTCCACGGCCACCGCGGCGTTGCGCGCGGAATTCAGTAGCGGATGTACGTTTGATATAACCGAGGTGAGAAATGGTGATCACCACATCTTCTTCCTTGATCAGGTCTTTTATCCGTACTTCATTATCGAGATAAGTGATCTCGGTTTTACGGGCATCGCCGAATTTTTCTTTTACTTCGCCCAATTCGGTTTTAATAATATCGTACCGCATACCTTCATTAGCTAAGATCTCACGCAGGTGACCGATCAGGCGTTGCAGTTCTTCAAACTCTTCGCGGATCTTATCGCGTTCCATGCCGGTTAACCGTTGCAAACGCAGATCGAGGATGGCGCGGGCCTGCACTTCATCGAGCCCCCAGCCTGCATTGATCAGGCTTTCGCGGGCAATTTCCGGTGTGGCCGATGCACGGATCATAGCAATCACTTCGTCGAGGTGATCCAATGCAATCAGGTAACCTTGTAAAATGTGCGCTTTCTTCTCCGCTTCGCGTAATTCAAATTGTGTACGACGCACCACAACTTCATGACGGAATTCCACAAACTCACTGATCATATCTTTTACGTTCAGTGTTTTGGGGCGGCCTTTTGACAGGGCCACGTTGTTGATACCGTATGAAGTTTGCAGTTCGGTGAATTTGTACAGCTGGTTGATGACCACGTTGGCAATTGCATCGCGTTTGAGATCAATTACGATACGGGTGCCTTCTTTGGCGTTTGATTCATTGTTTACGTGTGCAATGCCTTCGATCACTTTTTCATTCACCAGCTGACCGATCTTATCGCAAAGCGCATCGCGGTTTACCTGGTAAGGCACTTCGTTTACAATGATGGTTTCGCGACCGCTGGGTTTGGTATCCACGGTGAGTTTACCACGCAACACCACACGGCCACGGCCAAAGTGCATACCCGACCTGATGCCTTCCATACCGTAGATGATACCACCGGTGGGGAAGTCAGGGGCTTTAATATGCTGCATCAACTCGTCGATGGTGATGTCGCGGTTATCGATATAGGCTATACAGCCATCAATTACTTCGCTCAGGTTATGGGGCATCATGTTGGTAGCCATACCAACCGCAATACCGCTTGAACCATTTATCAGCAAATTGGGAACACGGGCAGGTAAGATCGTGGGCTCTCTTTCTGAGTCGTCGAAGTTGGGCTGAAAGTCAACGGTATCCTTGTCGATATCCATCAACATGTATTCAGCTAACCGGTCGAGCCTGGCTTCTGTATAACGCATGGCGGCAGGGCCGTCGCCATCCTGGTTACCGTAGTTACCCTGGCCATCAACAAGGGTATACCGCATGCTCCACTCCTGTGCCATACGCACCATGGCGTCGTACACAGATGAGTCGCCATGCGGGTGATATTTACCCAACACCTCTCCTACAACACGCGCCGATTTTTTGTACGCTTTGTTAAAATGCAACCCCAGTTCGTTCATGGCGTAAAGGATTCGCCGGTGAACCGGTTTCAAACCATCGCGTACATCGGGCAAGGCACGGCTTACGATCACTGACATGGAGTAATCGATGT
>CBIMFG010000582.1:0-4239 GCA_966243125.1 uncultured Niastella sp. | reverse complement strand
GGTATTTAAAGACATGTTTACCGAGCTAAGTGCGTTTTTTGACGGGTTTACCACACAAAAGGCACCACGCTGAGCTGTGATGTAAAAACGTAAAAAATCAGTAGCTTACATTAAAATTGCAATGTAAAACTGCAAGGGTGGATTATTTGCAGTAAAACGTTTACTTTAGCGATTAATTGACTGACTTGAACAGACATAGCTGATGAATTATACGATCAAACAAGTGGATAAATTCAAGTATATTGAAGAAGGCGAAGGCGAACCGCTAATACTTTTGCATGGATTATTCGGTGCCCTTAGCAACTTTGGTGATTTGATCAATTACTTCAAGAACCATAATAAAGGTGTGGTTCCCATACTCCCTTTGCTTGATATGGACCTCTTGCATACCTCAGTAGGTGGTTTGCAGAAGTTTGTGCATAAGTTTATAGAATACCAGGATTATCAAAATGTACACCTGCTTGGCAACTCATTGGGTGGCCATGTAGCCATATTACACGTGCTAAAACAGCCCGAACGCATAAAATCGCTCATTTTAACCGGCAGTTCCGGTTTATTTGAGAATGGTATGGGCGACACTTATCCAAAACGCGGTGATTACGATTATATAAAAAAGAAAACGGAGTTAACTTTTTACGATCCCAAAATTGCAGACAAAGAGTTGGTTGATGAAGTGTATGAGATCGTAAACAACCGTTTGAAAGCCATCAAAATAATTGCGCTGGCAAAAAGCGCCATCCGTAATAATCTGGGCGAGGATATCAATCAAATCAAACAACCCACGTTATTGATCTGGGGTAATAATGATGCCATTACCCCGCCGTTTGTAGGCCGGGAGTTTCATCGGTTAATTCCAAACAGTGAGCTGCATTTCATTTACAAATGTGGTCATGCTCCTATGATGGAAGTGCCAGACGAATTTAACCGGATACTCCATAAATTTTTGACAAAGTTGAACGAGCCTGCAGCGGTAGCCTGAATGCTATCGTCTAAATGATTATATTTGGTTAAGGTAATTACCTAATAGTTTGCAAGTATTAATGCCTATTGTGGAATTTAATTTGCATAGTAGTGTAGAGGATACAAACCAGTTGCGGACTTTTATCGTATAACATTTTATAGATAGGTAAAACTCTGATTTCAGTGCTAAACAAAGAATTAATATCAGCATCGATTCCAACACTCACCCTGAGTGATACGGTTATTCAGGCGCTGGACCTGATGTCAGAGTTCCATGTTATGCAATTACCTGTTGTGAAGGAGGATAAATACCTTGGTTTGGTATTTGAGGAGGATTTGATGAACCACGATGAACGTACTTCCCTCCAATCTCTTGATACTCACTTTTCGAAAGTGGCCGTACACGCCAATACTCACTTTATTGAGGCGGTACAAATGTTGAATGATTATAATCTTTCATTGGTTCCGGTTATTGACAAGGAAAATGAATTTGTAGGAGCCATTGCAGCCATCGACCTTTTAAAAGAATTAGGTAAAGCCACAGGGGCGAGCGAACCTGGTGGTTTAATTGTGCTGGAAATGGAACAACGCAATTTTTCGTTTTCCGAACTCAGTAAACTGGTTGAAACCAATGATGCCCAAATAACGCAGTTAAATAGTTATTGGGATAATAACACCAGTTCCTTTTTTGTAGCAATTAAAATCAATAAATTCGAGATTTCCGATATTATTGCTACGTTTCAGCGGTACGAGTACAACGTGAAATATTATTTTGGCGAAGAACTATACGAGAACGAACTAAGGAACAATTACGATCATTTGATGAATTATCTGAATATTTAGCACAACTGTAGAAACGGCCAGCTTATTTTTTAACACCTAGAAAACAGAGCAACTGCTTGCCAGGGCACGTGCATGAGAAAGCCTTTTTATTGTATACTAACATTGTTGTGTAGTGTCGCGTTAGCGCATGCCCAGCCCCAGCCTGTGGACTCTCAGTCCCAAGCCTTACCAGGTGTACCATCTGCAAGCAGTAACAACTATAATACTCCTTTTGTTGTAGGCGAGATAATAATTGAAGGAAATAAAAAAACAAAGAACTATATCATTGAAAGGGAACTGCCCTTTAAAACCGGCGATTCCATTTACCTGCCCGATCTGGTAAAAGGATTTGAGGTTTCCCGCTCGCAACTGATCAATACTGCCCTGTTCAACGAAGTTGTTATTTCTTTAAAGTCATTTCGTGGATACGTGGTTGATATTCTTATACAGGTAAAAGAACGCTGGTATATTTTCCCACTCCCATACCTGAAACCTGTTGACCGGAATTTGAACGAATGGGCCAAACAGGGCTACGGGCTCGACCGGGTTAACTATGGATTTAAATTCACCTATAATAATTTTACCGGCCGCAACGACAAACTGAAACTGTGGTTGATTACCGGTTATACGCAACGGATAGAGTTTCAATATGACCAACCGTATGCCGACAAATCGTTGAAACAGGGTTACCGCGTTGGGTTCTCCTATTCATTTAACCGTGAGATCAATTACGCTACTATAGATAACCAGCAGGTTTTTGTTGACTCTTTACGAAGAGGCATAAGAAACTGGGGTGGCCATATTGACTGGACGTACCGGCCGGGGTTACGCACCGTACACTCTGTTTCGCTTTCCTATACGCACCAGCAGGTAGACTCGGGCATCAGCAATTTGAATCCGAAGTACTACAATTATGGGCGCAACCAGGTAAGTTTTCCCGAGTTGGTATATAATATCAACTATGTAAATGTCGATTACCGGGCCTTTCCGCTTACCGGTTGGCTGGCTGAAGGCACCATTGCAAAAAGAGGGGTGAACAACGACATGAACATGTGGCAACTCTATGGGAATGTTACCAAGGGTTGGGCATTGACCAAGAAAGATTTTTTTAGCTGGAATGGAGTAGGCATGTTGCGCTTTCCCTTTAACCAGCCGTATATAAACCAACGCATGTTCGGCTATGGCAACATGTACCTGCGGGGCCTGGAGAATTATGTAATTGACGGGTCGGCTGGTATTTTAACAAGACAAAGCTATCGCCACCAGTTGGCTAAATTCAATATACCTACCTACATAAAATCAAAATCGCACGATCATATCCCCTTCCGCATTTATGCCCGCCTGTTTAGCGACCTGGGCTATTCGTATAATTACAATAAGAATACTACTAATAATTCCCTCACCAATCGCACCTTGTATACGTATGGCGCCGGTGTTGACGTGGTGTCTTTTTATGACTTCGTATTCCGGCTCGATTACAGCATCAACCAATTAGGACAAAAGGGTTTATTTTTACACATCAAGAACGATTTTTAAACACGACAGGAAAAATATTTAACCGTATAGTATGAAGGTAGCCATTTATAGCAGGGTTATTGATGTTGACCAGTATGACAAAGTGCAACAATTGATTGATGAACTGGCCAAGGAAAATATTCACCCGGTTATATACAAGCCTTTTTATGAGATGATTCAGTCATCGGTGCGTTTTTCAGAAAAAACCACCCTGTTTAATGACTCGAACGATCTCACAGACGCTTTTGACTTTTTAATAAGCCTTGGCGGCGATGGTACTTTACTCGACACCGTTACCCTGGTTCGGGATAAGAACATCCCGGTACTGGGGATCAACTTTGGCCGGCTGGGCTTTTTGGCCAGCATTGGCAGTAAAGATCTGCACATTGCAGTACAATCCCTGGTCAAGCGCACAATACTAATAGACAAGCGATCGTTAATTCATTTGGATGCGAGTAAACCATTATTTGGCGATGTACCTTACGGATTAAATGAATTTGCTATCCATAAGACTGATACATCACCCATGATAAAAATTCACACTTATCTGAATGGTGAATTTTTAAATACATACTGGGCTGATGGCGTAATTGTGGCAACTCCAACCGGGTCAACCGGTTATTCGTTAAGTTGTAATGGCCCAGTGGTTTTTCCTGAATCCTCCAGTTTCGTTATCACCCCCGTAGCCCCACATAACCTGAACGTTCGACCCATCATTGTACCAGATGATAATATAATATCATTTGAAATTGAGGGCCGAACTGATCATTTTATATGTGCGCTGGACTCGCGCAAAGAACTCGTAGATAAAAAGGTACAATTAGCCGTGCGTAATGAATCCTTTACCCTGAGCCTGGTACGGTTGAATGAAAATAATTTCCTGCAAACCCTGCGTAATAAATTATCATGGGGTTTAGACACCAGGAATTAACTTTTTAATAC
>CBIMFG010000581.1:0-4240 GCA_966243125.1 uncultured Niastella sp. | reverse complement strand
GTTTCGCTTCGTCTGATGATACGGGTAGAAAGGACCTGGTTCTATGAATGATTTCCTGCTGTGTAATAATTGCACGAACAGATCCTCCCTGGGCATCCTGTTCAAGCAGGTATTTCCGGAGTACCAGGCAAAGGAGTGATGTGAAAAAATTTAATTGACGTTTTTCTGCAAGTTTTGGGAGTTCAGTCTCTACTTCATATTCTATTTGTTGCAAATAGGCATACCCTTCACTTTTGTCAATATACAGGTCGAGTCCTATAGCAGAAAAATACTTTTTTATTTCAGGCTCATATTGCAAAAGGTTTTCCCAGGCGGCCTTTTGATGGTTATATAGAATGCCTTTCAATAAAGTTATCAGGCTTAAAGAATATTCAGTTGTCATATTTACCTGTTGAATATAATTAAAGGCGTTTTTAATGAGTATGATTTGCCGGTATCAGCATTGAAAACGTTTATCTGTTCAGTTTGCTCATTGTTTACATAGTGCCTGCTATCACCGGTTGCAATCTGCATGTAACCCAGTATCTCTGCAATTCCTTTTGTTGGCTGATAGTGATCTAATAATGCTGATAATGAAACCTGCGAACTGGACCGAAGCAGTTCTTTGACATTTTTGCGTAATTCATCGATGTTGATATAAAACTGTTCAAAAAGAATATCAGTGTCAGCTTCGGCTTTTCCATCCTGTATGATAGTCTCTGCAAAGGAAACCTTCAGCGGTGGGCTAAATAAGGGGCGTTCCATAAGTATGGTTGGACGAAAAAGGCCGTCTATTTCCATTAAAATTTGTGATGGGTCAAGGCCGTCTTTATGATCCAGAAGCAGATTTTCTATAGATTCAATGCTTCTGAGAATGTGTCTGCTTTCGGAAAGATTTTTCTGCTCTACAAATTTTCGTAATTGTTCAATCAGTCCGTCGTTACTTCTATTAACTTTATCACCGGCCTCCACCAGGTTGGTTTTGATGCGGTCAACGATCTGCTCCTGTTTTACCTGTTTTATAGCAGGAATAGCGTTTAATTTCTCAATAAGCGTTTCCAGTTCCTGTTGCATGTTTTCGCTCATGAGAAATTCCCAGAAGGCTTTAAAGCTTTTACCCTGATCGGTACTCCACAAGTAATCCTGTTGTTCGAAAATAGTATCGAGCAAGGCGCCTTTGGCCAGGTTACTTTTGATGATGGTTTGCCGGGTTTCCGTATCAAGTTCCCTGAAATTCTCTTCTACCTGTCTAAAGTCGGATAATAAACGCCTTGCCATTTCTTCGGCCAGGAAATAGTCCTCCTTCAATTGTGTATCTTCCGGTTTCGCATAGTTTCCTTTTTCTATTTGTGCTATTTCTTCATCTATCTTTTTTCTTTCGGCCCGTAATTGCTGTATTCTTTCGTAAGGGCCTGCCGTTCTATTCACCATTTGTTGCAGCAGGGAGAAGAATTGCAGTAAGCGGCTGTGAGTACCTACAAATTGTTGTTTATTCAGGTCCTCCAGCCATTTCAGTGCGTTTTCACTAGCAGGTGATAACTCATATACAGGTTCGTCTGTTGTTTCATAATAACGCCGTAGGTACCTCTGTTGCGCCCATTTTTGCAGGTAATCAAGAGGCGGTTTGTTATAGTCTAAAATACCCTGGCGTTCGAGTGAAAATAAAAAATCACCCAGCAGGCCAGCCAGGTCCGACTGCGGATAAGCAATTCTTTCCTGTTGTTTAAAGGCTAAATGAAAAAAGCTTACTAACAGTGGAAAATGCTCTGCACGGAGAATTTGCAGGGTTTTATCGTTACGATAAAGGGCCAGGGCTTTTTCAAAGTTCATGATAAACAGGCTGGTTTTCTGGTAGAGTGTATCGCAATTTAAGAAAATTGCTAAATATGTTAGCCGCATTTTATTGTCTGCAACTGACCTATACCATATTTTATTATTTTTGTACCTATGCGTAAATATCCAATTGGCATACAAGATTTTAGGAAGATTCGGGATGAAGATTTTGTTTATGTAGATAAAACGCGTCTGATTCATTCATTTATAGAATCAGGTACCTATTATTTTTTAAGCCGTCCGCGACGTTTTGGTAAATCCCTCCTGCTTTCTACCATAAAAGAGATTTTTAAGGGTAGTAAGGAACTTTTTAATGGTTTATGGATAGCGGATAAATGGAATTGGGACCGAAGACATCCTGTAATTCATCTTCGGTTTAGTAAAATGCCCTATGAACTGATAGGGTTAGAATTGGCCATTAGTCAGGAGCTGGACAGACTGGCTATTGAACTTGGCTTTTCCCTGATAGAAACCAATATAAAGGATAAATTCACTGAGCTAATAAGTAAAGCTGGTGCTAAGGAGAAAGTGGTGATTTTAATTGATGAGTATGACAAGCCAATTATAGACTTTCTGGACGATGTGCCCAAGGCTGAAGAAAACCGGACAATTTTCAAGAGCTTTTATTCCGTTTTAAAGGATGCCGATGCTTACATTCGTTTTTTGCTGATAACAGGAGTGAGTCGTTTTAGTAAAGTGAGTATTTTTTCTGGTTTAAATAATATCGAGGATATTTCCCTGGCAGAATCAATGAATGACCTGGTTGGCATAACCCAGGCTGAATTGGAAACAAATTTTAAACCTGAATTAGATGTCCTGGCAACAAAATTTGAGATTGGATATAAGGAGTTACTAGAAGAAATTAAGTATTGGTATAATGGATATTCCTGGACGGGTAGCCATACTCTTTACAATCCTTTTTCACTTCTCCTTTTGTTTAAGCAGAAACGGTTCGATAATTTTTGGTTTGAAACAGGCACCCCAACTTTCCTGGTAAAAGCGTTAAAAAAACAAAAACAATACGAATTTGACCAGGTTAAGGCAACGCTCACTGAACTGGGCAGCTTTGATCTTGAAAACCCTGTTTCTGAAGCACTCTTGTTTCAAACTGGATACCTTACAATAAAGGCTTTTTACCCAAAATCAGGCACGTGTGAATTAGGGTATCCGAATAAAGAAGTAGAGAACAGTCTTAAAGACGCCTTATTAAGCACATACAGAGAAGTGTTTCCTAAATATTCCTCGCCCATTACGGAAAATATCAGTGAGGCATTGATAAGTATGGATATTCCCGGAATGATTCAAGGATTAAATACGCTTATCAGTACTATTCCTTATGATCACTGGAAAGCTGAAAGTGAATCGGTATTTCATATTATATTTCATTTAGCGCTAACCAGGTTAGGTGTAGATGTTAGAAGCGAGGCACATAGTGCACATGGCAGATGTGATGTAATTGTTCAAACAGCTACCTATATCTATGTTATAGAATTAAAGCTTAATGGTTCTGCACAGGAGGCATTAGACCAGATTATAGAAATGAAATATATTCAACCTTTTCAATCAGATTCGCGGAAAAAATATGCTATTGGAATAAACTTTTCCGGTGAAAATCGGGCAGTGGATCAGTATCTGGTTAAAGAAATTATTTAATTCGACTGATATAAAAAAACAAGCGGCCGTCTCAACGAGGCGGCCTCTTGCTTTAGTAACCCAGTAATTTTAATTAGAAGTTACAGACACTACTGTTGATGGTGAGGTGGTAATGTTGATGTTATTGAAGGTCCAGTAATAGGTGTTATAAGCACTATAACTAGTAAGGCCACTCACGTACATATTGGAAAGAAGCCCCCCGGTGCTGATAGCTATATTATAATTGCCAGCAGGTACCGTTATACTGGTAGAATTATTTTTGTAAATGGTCATGTAATAGGTTTGATTGCTGGCCGTATTGGTGGCTTGTACATAGGCGTCGCCATTTATAGAGTTGACTCCCCATATAGTAGCATTATTTACAACGGCATCAATCTTTTTTACTGCTGGCTTTGTTGGTGTTTCTTGTGCAATTGCTGCAGTAGCAAGGAGAGCGCTACCCAGCATGAATAGCATAAATTGTTTCATGATTAAGGTTTAAAAAATGAGGATGAAATGGTTTGTTGTAAATAAATATAAGAAATAACGGACGAATTATTTGATCGCTTTTTTAATTTTAACCCATGAAGCACATAGTTAAATTTAATGTCATTGGTGTGTGGCTGATTATAGGCGTTATCATGCCCTAAAACGGATAACCCAATGCGAAGTTCCAGATCAGGTTTTGTTTCCGCCAATCGGGGTCGCCGAATTGAATAGCTTTAAAAGTCCATCGCTTACCTTCTTCCAGCCAGGGTTTATAAAAAGGCATGGCAAGATCTAAACGAATGATCAG
>CBIMFG010000580.1:0-4247 GCA_966243125.1 uncultured Niastella sp. | reverse complement strand
AAGACAAGTAATTGTTCATGAAACTGCTCCAACTGATACCGCTGGTCTCCATCGTCATAAACACTTGATTGTGCAGATAAGCTGACCGTTTTCCATTTATAAATCATTTCATTTATTAAAGAAGAACTTGTACGTGTAAAAATTAAATGAATAGTATATAATGGATCGCTTGTGGCTTTTTCGCCGATTTGAGACGGCTTTCCTAATACAACATCCTCATCCTCTTCATTATCTTTCAGTTCAATGTGTATTTCAACATTCCCTTCTTCATCTTCTGATGTGGTAATGCCAGGTTGTGATTCCGGAGCATTCAATACTATGTTATGCTCCAACATTTGCCAGCAGGCCTCGACTAATTTACATACCCACTTATGGGTTTCTATATGTAACTTAGATTCAATTGTATTTTTAGAAAGTGCATCATGTAGCCAATCATCCAGGACAATTCTAATAGCTGGAAGTTGCCCAAAGATGTCAAAATACTGTTCGAGCACAGTATGGGGGCGCTCAATTTCATGAAGGGATAAATGAATAGGTAAATACAGGTTGGATGGGTAGGCTTTTGTAGTGCTCATAATACTTAATGACTTTATTGGTGGGAAAATGTTAAGTATATGAACTAACCAAATAAAGAGGCGTGGGTTAGTCCTTACGTCTCCGAGGCTACTACACCTACAACGATAAGAACGCCCACGCCATAACGTGAGCGATTTACCTTATTTTCTCGTTGTCATTTTTCGATGGTAGTAGTATCGGAGACTGAGAATAAAGCAAACAGCTTCAATATTTTAAAGTGCCTGCAAAACTAATAGGAATATCTTAAGTATCATCAAAGAATTTCATAAATAAAGATGAAGAGCACGAAGTAAAAGGCATTTTTTTGTTTAGAATAATCTGAAATTGTTTATTTTAGACGGTTTTCCGCATCTTTTAAACAATCATATAAAGTATTATCTTTATACTTATGGAAAAGAAAATTCATCAAGGGAAAAACATAACAAGGTTCAGAAATATGTTTGGGATCAAACAGGATACATTGGCGTCCATTATGGGGGACGATTGGACTCAGATGAAAATTTCACGTTTAGAGGCAAAAGAAGAAATTGAACCTGATATTTTACAGTTAGTTGCAAACGCTTTAAAAATGCCAGTAGAAGCATTTACTAAATTTGATGAGGATGCTGCAGTAAGCATTATTGCTAATACCATTACAGGATTCAAAGATCAGGCAAGTATTGTTCAATTAAATCAGCAACCAACTTTTAACCCTGTTGATAAAATTGTTGAAATATTGGAGCGTACAATAGCCCAAAGAGATGAAGAAATAAAAGAATTAAAAAAGGAGCTTAAGAAAAGGAAAAAATAAACAACATCTTTCAATGCATGGTGTTGTAATTACGCATATCATCTACGTAGATGGTCTATTGATTTGAAACCAGAATGCTGACCAGTAGGGTCAGCTTTTTTATGACCGGAATAATTCACACCGAATCAATCTTGATCGCATCAATTCATACGTAAATGCATCGCTTCAGAAAAGCACGTTTCTGAAGTATTTCATCTTTATTTAAAATTACAGTATGATTAAACGTGAAGAATTAATTGCCATGCGTGCAATTGCGATCTGCTATAAACCATATCTGAAACCAGAAGAAGCATTGATTTTTTGCAATCTTGGCCGTACTCAGTTTGCCAAGAAGTGTGAAGAATTTGGATTATTTAAAAACATTAACGGTTATTATAAAAGAGAGGATATAGAAAAGATGCTGGCGGGAGAGCAAGTAACTGCGACGAAATGCTCAAAGAAATAGAATTGTTAGTTGATTTTTTTTTAAGTAAGCAGCATGTAATGCTATTGATAGGTTTTTGGAAGACCCGAATAGCGAGGCTTCTTCATTAAGAAAATATAGGAAGTTTTAAACTGAACAGTGAAATGATTTTATATTTGAATTGAAATTATGCGACCACAATATCAAATTGTAAAACAGATTATAGAAAAAGAAAAAGAGGTGATGGAATCTAGTCGATTACTTGCCGGTCTTGGTGTCTCGATTAGCGTTATTGATAACCTTGGGCTTTTAGATTTAGCAATGGATGTAATTGGATATCCGCCCGAATCCTTGCCTGATAGCCAGGAAAACATCTTAGAAGCTGGAAGTTTTTCGCGAGCTCAGTGGAAGCAAAAAGCATGGGAGATTGATTCTGGCCATTTAACAGTTGATGAATTTGTCGATGAATTATATAGGGACTATGATGTTCTTATTCTCCAACAACCTCACTTATTTATAAAACCTGATAGTAATGGGAAATAACGATATTATTACTGATATTAACGAGGGCGTTCAAGTTCTGGAAACATATAAATTAGAATGCTTAATGTGGAGGTTTGAAGATTGTCCATTAATTGAAATTAAGCATTATGTTCCGAAGGGCTATGAAGAATTAGTCATATTATGCCATAAAGAGAACAAGTATATTCCATTTAGAATGGTATTTGAGCCTAATGACGATGCTTTTCCCAGTGATACAGAGCGGAATTATATTCAAATGACATTTCATTCAGAATATCATTTATTTATAGTTTTAGGCCCTACCAAACAGTTAGATAGCTAATATTTTAATCATAATGTCGTTTGTAGAAGTATAGGGAAAGGCCACGCCATAAGAATGACGTGGCCTTTTTTAATTATTTATGTTCAAAAAAATGGTATCAACTCCGGTGTGGGCAACTGGCTAATAGTTGCCATTTGGTCCTTCGGTCTATGCCGTTTATACGTTTTCCGCACCTGGTCAGTGGTAGTATGACCCATAAGATAAGCTACGGTCGCATCATCTACGTTTTTATCCTGTAAAAGTATTGAGAAGCTCAACCGGGCGCATGACCAGGTAATATACTTGTCAATTCCAGCTGACTTCACCCAGGCATCCAGGATCTTGTTAGCTCCATCTGCCGTTGGTAGTGAAAATACCTCCGGGTTCTTGATATTAACCGCTTCCAGCTTTGCTTTTTGCTTCTCAATGATGGACTTGGCTATAGGATGCAGTGTCAAGGTTACCGGCTGGCCGGTTTTTGCCTGAATGATACGAGTAGTAAGGACATTGCCTCGAATATCTTTCCATTCCAGCTTTTTTACATCAACCCATCTCAGCCCGGTATAACAGCAAAAAATGAAAGCAGCCTTCACCTCTTCATTTAAACAGGGGGTGCCCAGCAGTTTTAGATATTCATCTACCTCCAGATTCTCCTTTAATTTGCTGCTGGGGTTTGATTTTGAGTTTACTTTTTCGGAAGGGTTCTTTTGGAAATAGCCGTCGCTTTCTGCGGCGCTCACTGCCCATTTGAACCGCGAATAATAGTTGCCAGGTGTTTCTCCTGTATACTTATCTAATAAAAACTGCCGGAATCGCTTACAGAAGTTCTCCGTTATCTCAATTGGCGAAATAAAATCCTTTTTAATAAACAGCTTAAACTGCGCCAGGCTGTTAACCAGGTGGCGATTACCCTTGCGGGTATTCAGCTTTACATATTCTTCGTAATACTCCAAAAAATTGGCTTTAAACTTATGAGCAGGGATAAACGCGCTACCGATAGCCTGTTGCTCTATTGTCGCCTGGCTCTTTTTTACTTCAAGTAGCTTTAATGCCTCCTTGTTATGATTCTTTTGGATTTGATCTTTCGGATGAGTGTAAATAAAAATACCGGTTGCTGGTCGTTGGCCTTTGCCTCGTCCAAGGTCGTAATAGAAGTAGATCTTGTCTCCTTTACGGTTGGGAAATTCTAACATGTTCATAGGGTAGGGATTTTAGGGGTGATCAAATTATGGCTCAATGAATGTGCCATGCCAATAATCCCTGCCATTGTGCATATCCGTAATTGATGGCATTTGAATGGAGTGGGAGAAATCGAAAAAATGCGTGGGAAAGAAATTTTGTTAATTCCAGATGTCGTTGTTGTCCTGCCTGTCATTTCGCCCTGAAATAGACTGTCAGCGGTGCTTGTCATTTTGCTTGTCAGACTGCTTGTCAAAAAGGGCTTTTTTCGGCTGTTTGAGATGGTTAATGTTAGCCATTTGTGCCTGTAGTGTGCTGGTCGTGTGCCTGCAAAAATGCTTGTCATTCTGCTTGTCGTTTGCTTGTCAAAAAATGTGGTAGAAAGCGGGAAGAATGACAAAAATTTGACAAGCAGGAAATAAAAAAGCCCTGTAAATCAATGACTTACAGGGCTAAATGGTTCCCAGGACTGGATT
>CBIMFG010000579.1:0-4252 GCA_966243125.1 uncultured Niastella sp. | reverse complement strand
ATGCTCTTAATCAAACTGACAATTGACGTATCCATGCTGGTAGGCGCCGTTTTAGGTGCCTTTGTCATTGGTTTTCTGCTCCGGGGCGCACAGCTTAGAAAGCAAAAGAACAGAGTAAGCGAACTGGAAAAAGAAATGATGACAAGCCACGCAGAGATTCTTGAATTACAAAAAGAAAGACTAACATTAGAAAAACAGCTGCAAGGTGCATCCAACATTCCGGTGATACCTATCACAGCCAAAGAGGAGAAGAAATCAGACAAGTCCACAGGTGCTAAATAAGTAGTTAGTCTTCGTTTATTTGTTCCTTAGTCCTTTGCCCGCACTATTAGAAATCAACATCCTTTGTAAATATCCCCGGGGGAATTATAATTTGCGTCATCAGTCACAACCGATGGTATCTCCCTTTTATTACCCATACAGTTCCAGGTGAATGGTCTTACGATCATAACCCAGGTTCTGAATGCGTTGTTTTGCCTCATCTATCATATTCTTCCAGCCACATAAGTAAAAATAAGCTGGCTTTATGGTAGATGGGTCCGCGTTTACCTGCCCGCTATT
The DNA here is from genome assembly GCA_966243125.1 of uncultured Niastella sp. Lineage (GTDB taxonomy): Bacteria > Bacteroidota > Bacteroidia > Chitinophagales > Chitinophagaceae > Niastella. Next base: position 3,691 of record CBIMFG010000579.1, on the reverse strand, counting down.
AGCATTAGCCCTGATTATTTCCTCATAAATGGCATGCACATACCCCGTACGTATAAGATGGTTGTAATTTTCGGGCACTTCCCGCGAATAGGTGGGCAGGTATTGAAAGCTGGTCACTTTTTCCGACAGCTCCTGTAATTCCTTGCCATATAAGTTATCAGTTAATTTTCTGCAGCCAAAGATGAGGTATATGTTCTGGTGGCTGATGTTGTGATTTAATATATGATGGGCCATGGACCTGAAAGGCGCTATGCCCGTACCGGTACAAATAAAGAACAGGTCGCGGTCAATGGGTTCGGGCAGGGTGAATTTGCCCTGCGGGCCCCGAAAAGTTAATGCATCCCCTTCTTTTACTTCATTAAAAAGCCAGGTAGTACCGGCGCCGCCTTCCAGCAAAACAATCACCAGTTCAAACACATTTGAGCCATCTGGCCAGCTGGCAATGGAATAACTACGCCACCGCTTGTTGGGTTTTTCATGAATGGGCAGGTCGAGGGTTACAAACTGACCCGGCTCAAAATCGAACGCTTGCAACTCAGGCACTTCAATCCAATACCTTCGGGTGTTACTGGTTTCGTTTACAATGCGAATAACTTTTCCGGTGTGCCAGGTCAACGACATATGGGTTGCAATTTAGATATCTGCTTAAGTTACTGGATTTAGTTGACAAGTTGATAAGTTAACAGGTTGACAGGTTAACAAGTTGACCAGTTAATCAGTTGACGAGTTAACCAGGAGAGGCAACTCTGAACTAAGAACATAGAACTAAGAACTAAAAACGTTGAACCCGGAACTTGGAACTCGGAACTTGGAACCTGGAACTCGGAACCTGGAACTTGAAACCCCTCGATGCTTTGTTCTCTTGTTCTCTTTTCCGTAACTTTGCGTCCGCTGATATGAATTTGCAGGAGTTGCTCAACGGGTATAAAAATAACCCCCGCCTTTTTTCACTGGCGGACAGGTTGACTTTTGCCCAACCTCAACAGGTATTTTGTAAAAATTTGCACGGAAGTGCTGCGGCCTTTATTATTGGCACCATTTTCCAGCACGAGGCCAACAGCCAGCTTAACCACGTTATAGTTTGTGAAGATTCCGAATCAGCGGCTTACATGCACAATTCGCTGGAAAACCTGACCCAGGCGTTAAATCTCTTTTTCTTCCCCACTTCTTTTAAGAACAGAAAGAATTTCCGGTTGCTCAATAGCTCGCACGTAATGTTGCGAACCGAAGCGCTTACCCGGTTTTCTTCACCCCTGGCGGCCAGCAACCGCGTGGGCGCCCTCATTACTTATCCCGAAGCGTTGTTTGAAAAAGTAGTGCTGCCCAAAACCCTGGCGGGAAATATCATTTATTTAAAATCGGGCGACTCAATAGACGTAGAAGCATTGTTGCGGCAGCTGGTTGACTATGGCTTCTCCACCACCGATTTTGTGTACGAACCCGGACAGTTTGCCTTACGCGGCGGCATCCTCGACATCTATTCATTCGGTAATGAAAAACCTTACCGCATTGAATTGTTTGGAAACGATGTAGACTCCATCCGCATCTTTGATCCCGAAACCCAGCTAAGCGAGCGGAAGTTGTTACAGGTAAGCATCATCCCCAATGTAGAAACGCAGTTTGACGAAGAAACCAAGATCTCTCTGTTCGAGTTTCTGCCCGAAAACACCGTGTATTGGTTCCAGGATTGGGAGCTTACCAAAGAAAGATTATTGACCCAGGAAGAAGACCTGCACTTGTTTTTGGAGATGCAGGCCAACAATGTGGTGCCCAAAGAAACGGTTGAAGAAGACGACAAAACAATAAAGACCAGTATAAAGGTTGATGAGTTTATAACCGGTTCATTAAAAAAACAATTAGCGAACCGGCACGTAGTAGAGTTTGGCTATCAGTCAGGATTTATGGAAGATAGCGAACCTACTCACCACTCACCACTTACCATTGACTATAATACCAAAGATCAGCCGGCCTTTAACCGCCAGTTCGATCTGCTGATAAAAGATCTGAAGTCGTGGGAAGCAAAGAAATTTAGTTTGTATTTGTTTGCTGAAAATCCCCGGCAGTTAGAACGGTTGAACAGCATTTTTGAAGACCTGAAAGCAGGCATCCAGTTTACACCGGTGCCTACCAGCATACACCAGGGCTTTATTGATGAAGACCTGAAAGTGATCTGTTATACCGATCACCAGATCTTTCAACGTTACCATAAATACAAGGTTAAACAGGCTTATAATAAAAACAAGGCCATTACCCTGCGTACCCTGCGCGAACTGCAGCCGGGCGACTACGTTACCCACATTGATCACGGGGTAGGTATTTATAGCGGACTACAAAAGCTGGAATCGAACGGCAAAATGCAGGAAGCGGTACGCATTATTTACCGCGACAGCGATATTTTGTATGTGAACATAAACTCACTGCACAAAATATCGAAGTATACCGGTAAGGAGGGAAGCGTACCCAAGGTGAACAAACTGGGCAGCGATGCCTGGAACAAGCTGAAAGAAAAAACCAAAACAAAGGTTAAAGAAATTGCCTTTGATCTTATTAGCCTTTACGCACAACGTAAGGCGCAACAAGGCTTTCAGCATGCACCCGATAATTACATGCAAACCGAGCTGGAGGCTTCCTTTATTTATGAGGATACGCCCGATCAAAGCAAGGCTACAGCCGATGTGAAGAAAGATATGGAATCGCCATCGCCCATGGACCGGCTGGTGTGCGGTGATGTGGGTTTTGGAAAAACGGAGATCGCCATTCGCGCGGCCTTCAAAAGTTGTTTGGATGGAAAGCAGGCAGCTGTACTGGTTCCAACCACCATTTTGGCATTCCAGCATTATAAAACATTCAGCGAGCGCCTGAAAGATTTCCCCGTTACCATAGATTATGTAAACCGGTTTAAATCGGCCAAGGAGAAAAAGGAAACCTTAAAGAAACTCGAAGAAGGAAAGATAGATATCATTATAGGTACCCATGCCCTGTTAGGCAAGGAGGTTAAATATAAAGACCTGGGTATTTTGGTGGTGGATGAAGAACAGAAATTTGGCGTAGCGCATAAAGAAAAGATCAAGACCTTGCGTACCAATGTTGACTGTTTAACCTTAACGGCCACACCTATTCCCCGTACGTTACAGTTCAGCTTAATGGGCGCGCGTGACCTCAGCATTATGAATACGCCGCCGCCCAACCGGCAACCCATCCAAACCGAAGTACAGGTATTTAACCACGACTTCATTCGGGATGCCATTTATTACGAGACCGAACGGGGCGGACAGGTATTTTTTATCCACAACCGCGTACAGGGATTGTCTGAAATGGCGGCCCTTATTCAGGGTTTATGTCCCGACCTGAGCATTGGCTTTGCCCATGGGCAGTTGGAAGGACATATTCTGGAAGAACGCATTTTTGACTTTATTGATAAAAAGTACGACGTACTTATTTGTACTAATATCGTTGAGAGCGGTGTGGATATCCCCAACGTAAACACCATCATCATCAACAACGCCCACCACTTTGGTTTAAGCGATTTGCACCAGTTACGGGGCAGGGTGGGGCGTAGCAATAAAAAAGCATTCTGTTACCTGCTGGCGCCGCCTATGAGCACTTTGCCGCCTGATTCCAGAAAGCGGTTACAAACCCTGGAGCAGCACAGTGAGCTGGGCAGTGGTTTTCAAATAGCCATGCGCGACCT
>CBIMFG010000578.1:0-4263 GCA_966243125.1 uncultured Niastella sp. | reverse complement strand
ATATGCATACACCGTAGCATCTTTCACTTTGGAAAAAAGGATCATGTTAAAATACCCGGCATTGGCTCCTATATCAATGATCAGAGGTTTGGCAGGAAGCTTTTTTACTAACGTATCAATATTGTAAAAATCGGTAACAAAAATTTCTTTGAAGACCAGGTAAAGACCAGTGGAAGGCACCCTGAAGTGGATTGGATTACCCCTGGTGATGAACTCCATTGGGCTGAATTCCTTTTTGAATTTTCTTGTAAAGTATCCAGACCAGTTACTAATATGACGAAACAGGTTTTTGTACCTGGAAATTGAATTTTTAACCATAGTAAGAGTAAAGGCTTGCAATATATGAAAATTCGCCAATCATGGCGCTTTAAATAACCCACCAAAGCAGGCTATGCCTGGTCATTATTGGCTGTGTCTTTAAAGGAATTTTCCCAGCTATCTACATATACCACTGAAGTGTCCGAAACCTTGTCGTGCCAGTTGCCGCCAACCAAAAAGGAGATCTTATCGAATGGAATTAACCGGCACAGCGCTCGGCGGAGCATGCGCCCATTGGAGTATTCAACGCCATTGGTGACCACGCAGGATTTAGTGACCATTTTTCCGAACGTTTGGCCGAAGATAGCTTCCGAGATAAAGTAATAGAAAATGAAAGCAATGCCTATGATCAATTGTACGAAAAGTTCCATTAATACCTCACTCTTATAACCCATCCAATAAAACATATCACCATGTGAGAATATTTGCACTATGTTCAGGCTGAGGGGGATCATAAAAAGTACATCGAGCAAATAATGTACGAACCGGTGGCTATTGCTGGTATAGGCAACCAGGTCGTAATCCTGCAAATTCACTTTCGGTACGGCGCGGGTGGGTTTGTTTTTAATAAGGAAATATACCAACGTAATCAGGCTTGCAAACATAAACAGGCGAACAATGCCCCGCCATAGTTCGTGAAAAAAATACCGGCCGGATAAATAAAAATAATAGACATCCAATACTATATAGAGAATGCCCATTACCACAAATATATACCTGAACCAGGTATACGCTTTTTCCTTTTGTATTGTATTGGAACCAACTACAGCAACGGCGCCTACAACCAAAGTAATAAGATCTGTGATTATGTAAATAAAGAAGCAAATAACAGTAAGCATTTGCCGGATGTTTCCCCGCAGGTAAAAATCGTCGCTAAAGACGCGCATTATATAGGGGATCTTTAAAAGATTTTGGAAAGTTAAATAAGCAATAGCGAGCCAAATGATTATGATGGTTTCTTTTTTCATAGATACAGGGTTATAAGGTGTACAAAATAGACAATTTATTTTCCCTGTCAAATAAAAAAGGAGCTGCCTTTACAGACAGCTCCCTCTTATTGTAGAACTTAAGTATTATTAAGCTTCGGCCTTCATTGACTTTGCTTGTTTCTTTCTTTCTTCTTCGTTCAGAATGGTCTTACGCATACGAATGAAGTTTGGTGTAACCTCAATACACTCATCCTGTTGAATATATTCCATACACTCTTCCAGGGTAAGCAGAATTTTTGGTGCAATGTTAGTTGCAGCATCGCTACCACTGGCACGCATGTTGGTCAATTTTTTACCTTCAGTGATCTGCACTACCAGGTCGCCTGGTTTAATGTGCTCACCAATGATTTGACCAGCATAGATCTCTTCACCTGGATCGATGAAGAATGAACCTCTATCCTGCAGTTTATCGAGTGAGTAACCGGTTGAAGATCCGTTTTCTTTGGCCAGCAACACACCGTTGTTACGACCGGGGATTGGACCTTTCCATGGTTTATATTCACTAAAACGGTGGGCCATTACAGCTTCACCTTGTGTGTTGGTCAACATTTGTGTACGCAAACCGATCAAACCACGTGAAGGAATTTCAAACTCCAGGTGTTGCATATCACCTTTGGTTTCCATTACCAGCATTTCGCCTTTACGACGGGTAACCAGGTCAATTACTTTTGAAGCAAATTCCTGTGGTACGTCTACTACCAGTACCTCATATGGTTCGTTCTTTCTGCCATCGATCTCTTTTACGATTACCTGAGGTTGGCCCACAGTTAACTCATAACCTTCGCGACGCATAGTTTCGATCAATACACCTAAGTGCAGGATACCACGGCCGTATACCAGGAATGCATCACCGCCTTCGCTGTCTACCACTCTTAATGCCAGGTTCTTTTCAGTTTCTTTCATTAAGCGATCACGCAAGTGACGGCTGGTAACGAACTTTCCATCTTTACCATAGAATGGTGAGTTGTTGATGGAGAACGTCATGTTCATGGTAGGCTCGTCAACACTGATAACCGGTAAGGCTTCAGGATTTTCGAAATCAGCGATGGTATCGCCAATGTTGAATCCTTCGATACCTACAACGGCACACAGGTCACCGGCTACTACTTCGGTAACTTTTTTCTTACCCATGCCTTCAAACACATACAGTTCTTTTACACGGGTCTTTTTTATAGATCCATCGGCCTGAACCAATGAAATGGGTTGGTTTTCTTTGATGGTACCGCGTGCTACTCTACCGATGGCGATACGACCCAGGAAAGAAGAATAATCCAGGGAAGTGATCTGCAATTGCAAAGTACCTTCACTTACTGCTGGTGGTGGTACGTGTTTTATGATACCATCCAGCAACGGCGTAATATCTTCGCAGGGAGTTAATGAATCGTTGAACCAGCCGTTTTTACCGCTACCATAGTAAGTAGGGAAATTCAGCTGCTCTTCAGTAGCATCGAGGTTGAAGAATAATTCGAAAACTGCATCGTGCACTTCATCAGGACGGCAGTTTGGTTTATCAACTTTATTGATGATCACAATAGGACGCAGGTTTAACTGCAGGGCCTTTTGTAATACGAAGCGGGTTTGTGGCATTGGGCCTTCAAAGGCGTCAACCAGCAAACATACACCATCCGCCATTTTTAATACACGTTCTACCTCACCACCAAAGTCGGCGTGGCCAGGGGTATCAATTACGTTAATCTTAACGTCTTTGTACGTTACTGCCGCGTTTTTACTAAAGATGGTGATACCTCTCTCTCTTTCCAGATCATTGCTGTCCATGATCAACTCACCAGTTTCCTGGTTATCACGAAACACTTTGGTAGCGTGTAAGATTTTGTCTACCAGGGTAGTCTTTCCGTGGTCTACGTGGGCAATAATGGCGATATTTCTGATATCCATAAATTCCTTTTTCCTGACAGGAAGTGTTTTTTAAATTCTTAATAATGAATGCCTTTGGAACATTTTACCGAAATAAAGGCAAACGAGGCGCAAAGGTACGCCAAATCAACGGGCGGGGCAAGCAAAAGCGGAAACTTTATGTACAATTAATTCGCGTGAATACGGGTTTTTATGCATTGCTGTGTTAAACCCGGATGTAAATTTTTCGCTTATCTAAAATGAGGCCTGTGAGCCAACACATTAGCATAAACCACATGGCAAACAGCAGGGAGCCGGTATACAAACCGGAGATACTAAAAATATGGTTAAATATCCATTTGTACAAATGGGAAGCCCGCAGCAGAATGGCTACCACTTCAGAAAGCAGGTAAATGAACAGGGCATTTTTTCCAAACACTTCAAAAAACCGGGTCCAGCTGGTCATATTTAAAAAGTCAGCTATGTATATGATTGCTGCGAGCAATAAACAATCCAGGCCTACGGTGTACAGTACAAAAGAGCTGGTCCACAGGTTTTTATTAATAGGAAAAACAATATTCCAGCAAAGCCCCAGCACCGTTAAAGCAGCGCCTGCGCCTGTTAACCAGGCAAGCATTTTTTTTGTTTTACCAGCCGTTTGAATATACCAGCCCACCAGGTAACCGGCTACCACATTGGCAATGGCTGGCAGCGTGCTTAACAGCCCTTCCGGTTCAAAGGGTACTACTTCGCCATGATTCATGTGGGCAGGGCCCAGCAAATACAGGTCTAGTTTTGTAACTGCGTTGCCTACCATCTCCAGTTCATGACCTGGCTCACCAAACCATAACAAAATACCCTGGTAGGCAATTAACAACAACAAAGAAACTATTAAGGCGCCTTTTGGCTTCAGGTAGTAGATCAACAACGAAGCAATGCCATAACATAACGCAATGCGCTGTAATACGCCCATTACCCTGGTTTCAGCAAAAGTTTTGAACACCAGGTGACCTTCCGCATGGGCATGAAAGAATGGGAACCAGTACAACAGGTATCCCAATAAAAAAAGCACCCCGGTGCGTTTGCCTATTTTGGCCAGCAC
>CBIMFG010000577.1:0-4266 GCA_966243125.1 uncultured Niastella sp. | reverse complement strand
CGCAGTGGCCTGGCCATAAAACAGGGACTTACCTGTTTAAACAGCCCTGGTACCATTGATGCTGATTATCGTGGCGAAGTAAAGATTATTCTGATAAACCTGTCGCAGGAACCACAAACCATACACCCAGGCGATCGCATCGCCCAAATGGTAGTACACGAAGTAGAACGTGTAAAATGGAAACCCGTAAAAGAAATTTCGGTAACCAAACGCCACGACGGCGGTTTTGGCCATACCGGTAAATCCTAATAAATGAGATACATTTCCGCCCTGGCTATTATGACCCTGATAATGGCTGCAGCAACCAGTTGCAGATCAACAAAAACGATTCAAACAGCCATCGCCAAAAAAGATACCGCAGTAGTGGTACCCGTGGTTGACCACCGCGCCGACTCCATGCAGTATATTAGTAAAATTTGGGATACTATTCACCAGAACAATATAAAATTCAACACCTTCAGCGCAAAGATCAAAGTGCATTGCGAACGCAGCGATGGCAAGAATTATGATTTTACAGCTTATGTGAGAATGAAAAAAGACAGCCTGCTGTGGATCTCAATAAGAGCGTTGGATGTATTGGAAGTGTTCAGGGTAAAGATCACGCCCGATAGCCTCATCATGCTCGACAAAAACAAAAAAACGGTGCAGTTCCGGTCTGTACAGTCTTTGCAGGAAGTGATCCAGATCCCGCTCACCTTTACCGATCTGCAAAACCTGCTGGTAGGTAATCCCATTTTCGTTGATAGCAATATCAACTCATATAAAAAAGACGACCGGTATATTTCGCTTATTAGTATGGGTACTGTTTTCAAGCACCTGTTAACAGTTAGCAAAGACGATTATACCTTACAGCATAGCAAACTCGACGATGTAGACCCCATCAGGGCCCGCACCGCCGACATCACCTATGGTGATTACCAGAATAAAAATGGTGTTCAGTTTTCAACGTACCGTAAAATAACCGTTTCGGAAAAACAGAAACTGGACCTCACCATGGAGTATAAACAATTTGATTTTAACGTTGATTTAAATACTCAGTTCAATATTCCAAAAAATTATAAACGGAATTAAGCGTTATAGATTATCTTCCATCCAATCCCTGTAAATAACCAATAGTATGACCTAACCCGAACTGTTAACACTTAAAAAATCGTTCAGTATGCTGAAAATGATGTTTACCTGTTTTTTGACCGTTACAGTTTCGGTTAACCTGTTTGCCCAACAACCGGGTGGCAGCAGTGATGAACTGAAACGAAAACAGGCCGAAATTCAGCGTGAAATAGACGAGTTGAGAACCACCTTGAAGGATACCAAGAAGAATACCAAGGCCGGGTTGTTACAACTGTCGATGGTGCAGAAGAAACTGCGCCTGCGCGAACAGGCCATTGGCAACATCAATCAGCAGATAGGGGTTATGGAGGCTACTATTGGTAAATCAAGAAATGAGATCGAGCGGTTAAAAGGGGAGCTCGATACCCTGAAACAACAATACGCCAAAAGCGTGGTGTATGCATACAAGAATCGTAGTAACTACGATTTTCTGAACTTCATATTCTCCGCTTCCAGCTTTAACGATGCCCTGCGCCGGGTGCAGTATTTGCGGGCTTACCGCCTGTACCGCGAAGAGCAGGCTTCTACCATAAAGAACACACAGGTGTTGTTGCACGATAAGATCGCAGGCCTGGAAACATCGCGTAAGGAAAAAGACGTGGTGCTGCAAAAGCAGGAAAAACAAAAAGTAGAACTGGAAGGAGAGAAAAAAGAAAAGAACGAGATCCTGAGCAAATTGAAGGCACGGGAAAAAGAGATCTCAAAAGAGCTGACCTCAAAACAAAAGGCCGACCAAAAACTAAAATCAGCTATTGGGTCAGCCATTGCCCGTGAAATAAAGCTTGCCCGCGAAAAAGCATTGGCCGAAGCAAGGGCTAAAGAAGAGGCAGAAGCCGCAGAAAACGCCAAAAAGAACGCAGCAGCCGAGGCAGCAAGGAAAGCAAAAGAAGAAAGAGACGCGGCGGCCCGAAAAGCGGCAGCAGCAGAAAGTAAAACTGCACCCGTTGCCAAAGCCGAGCCTAAGGTAGAACCAAAAGTAGAGCCCAAAAAAGAACCGGTGAAAAAAACGGAGAGTGTGCTGGAAGCAACGCCCGAAGGCAGCCGTATAAGTGGTAGCTTTGAAAGCAACAGAGGCCGGTTACCCTGGCCTGTTGAAAAAGGCAATGTAAAGATCCACTTTGGCACCTACTCCATTGAAGGCACCAAGCTGCGTGGAAATAACCCAGGTATAACCCTGGCAACCGAACCAGGCGCCGTGGTAAAAGCAGTGTTTGAAGGAGAAGTATCACGTATATTCGATATTGATGGTAACTGGAGTGTATTGGTTCGTCATGGTAAATATTTTACTGTATACAGTAACCTGTCATCCGTAAGCGTAGCAAAAGACCAGAAAGTGACCGGGGGCCAAATGTTGGGCCGCGCCGCTGCCAATGATGATGGCAATGGTGAGATCGAATTTCTGCTGATGCAGGAAAATAGAAACCTGGATCCTGAAAGCTGGATACGCAGAAGGTAGGTTTTTGCGTTAATAATAAAGATGTTCATAAAAAGCCCCGACGGGAGTCGTCGGGGTTTTTATTCCTTGACCCTATTCAATGAAAAGCCCTATGTTGAAATGGATGGCCACCGCCATGGCAGCTCTGACTATTGCTACTTCACTGCCGGCTCAACAAGTTGGCAGAAGCGAAGACCTGAAACAACAGCAAGTTGAAATTCAGCGCGAAATAGATCAGCTGAAGAGCTCACTTACTGATTCAAAAAAGCGCACCCGGGCCAGCATACGCCAGTTGGAAATGGTGCAGGAAAAACTCCGCCTGCGCGAAAAGGCCATCAGGAACATCAATCAGCAAATAGAGCTGCTGGCAGGCACTATCAGCCGGTCAAGAATGGAAATCGACAGCCTGAATACCCGGCTCGATACCATGAAGGTGCAATACGCCCGCAATGTGGTAGCTGCCTATAAACTCCGCAGCAATTACGGCTTTCTCAACTTTATGCTCTCATCGCACTCGTTTAATGAAGCATTTAAAAGAATACAATACTTCCGCGCGTATCATGAATACTGTGAAGCACAGGTAGCAGACATCAGGAAAACCCAACAGTATCTGGTTAGTAAGATAAATAGTTTGGAAAACACCCGCCGCGAAAAAGATGTGGTGGTAAAGGAACAGGTGGGGCAAAAGAAAGAACTGGAAGCTGAAAAGAAAGAGAAGAACGAAACAGTCAAATCCCTCAAAACCCGCGAGCAGGAGATCAACAAAGAACTGACGGCAAAAAAGAAAACCGACAAACAACTGGGACTGGCCATTCAAAATGCCATTTCAGCCAATTTTTATACCGGCACCGGTGGCGGCCGCAAAAGCACCAATAAGAAATCAAAGACTACTTCTAAAAAAGTAACCAAAAGCAAAAAGAAGGTGAAAGTGAAAGAGGTGTACGTAGAGCCTGAAGTAGCACGCGCCAACGGTAATTTTGAACACAACAAAGGCAAACTACCCTGGCCTGTAGAGAACGCCAATGTGAAAATACATTTCGGCCCCTATAAAATACCCGGTATGGATGTTATTGGTAACAATCCCGGGTTAACCCTGGCTACTGATCCCAACGCCGACGTGAAAGCGGTATTTGAAGGCGAAGTGTTAAGCGTATTCAACGTAGAAGGCAATCGCTCGGTAATGGTGCGTCATGGTCAGTATTTTACTGTATATGCCAACCTGGCTTCGGTAAACGTTGCGAAAAACGATAAAATAACGGCCGGTCAAATAGTAGGTGTTGCTGATAACAGCGGTGATGGCAAAGGAGAAATTGAGTTTATCTTAATGAAGGAAAGAGTTAATATAGATCCGGCAAAATGGATCAAAAAGAAATAGTTGGTGAGTTAACCGGTTAATCAGTTAACCAGGTCAACTGGTCAACTGATTAACTGGTCAACTTAACTTTAAACCCGGTTGGTAATATTCTGCAAAAAGCGATTGTACAACGCTTCGTACCGGGGAATAATAGTTTCTATATCGTATAAACGAGCATGCGCAGCTGCTTTCGCTTTAAACTTGTTTAGTTTGTTTTCGTCCGACAGCAGTTCAATGGTTCTGTTGGCCATGGTTAGCACATCACCCACATCAGCCAGATAACCGGTTTCTCCCTCAATATTTACTTCGGGCAAACCACCCGCGTTACTGCTTATCACCGGCACACCAGCCGCCATAGCTTCCAGCG
>CBIMFG010000576.1:0-4270 GCA_966243125.1 uncultured Niastella sp. | reverse complement strand
ATTTACTGATTGATGATCTTTGATGCCGTTGAATTCATTGGGCGAGGTTGCCACCAGGTCAAGGGCTTCCAGATCGGCAGGGGTAAAGTGAAAGGTAAACCCATTGACCAGTATTTTATATGACTCGTTAGGGGGCATTGGCAAACTTTTGTTGTAATTTAAGTAATTAGAGTTATGCTATAAAAACAAAAGCCGTAATGCGTAAGATAATCTATAACGGGAGATTGCGTATTTTTAACAAGTGAATGTACACGTAACCATAGAGCTGGCAACGGCAGAGGATGCAGCAGGCATTGCCAATGTGATAAGCGAAGCTGCTTACGACCTCACGGCTAAGCATGGCCATGGGCATTGGAGCGCTATTGCCAGTGCAAAAGGTGTATTGAATGGTATGAGTAAAGCGAAGGTGCTGGTGGCCAAAAATGCCGGAGAGGTGATAGGTACATTGCGGTTAACTTCATCGCGGCCATGGGTTATTGACCCTGCCTATTTTACCCCGGTGCATCGACCGGTATATTTAGTTGATATGGCGGTACGCCCCGGTTATCAGCGAATTGGTGTGGGCCGGGCGTTGCTGGAGGAGGCAAAAAAAATGGCCACTGTGCTGGCCGGTGATTCCCTACGGCTCGATGCCTATGAAGGCGTAGCCGGTGCGGGCGGTTTTTATGAAAAATGTGGATTTACCCAAATGGGCCACATCATGTATAAAACGGTGCCCCACATCTACTTTGAGTGGTTAGTTGAAAAATAGTTTGATTTCAAATTATAACAAGCGCCCTCTTACACAGCTACCGCTGGCGCCAAACAGGTGTACAATACCCGGTTAAATTCTTCTGCAGAAGCATCTTTACACAGATATCCATCAGCGCCTTATTCTTAAAGCTGTTGCCATCATTCATGGAAAAGAAAATGATCTTTATGCCCGGCCATTTTTTCTTTAACTGAGCGGCTGTTTCAAAACCATTCATTACGGGCATATTGATATCGAGCAGGCAAAGATCGGGAGAAGAAGATTCGTCTTGTTCCAGTTTATCGAGAAATTGCTGTCCGTTTTCAGCTTCCATTACCACGTTATAACCCATTCCTGTTAACCGGTAGTTCACGGCTTTGCGTAACAGGGCGTGGTCATCTACCAGGGCGATCGTTGTTTGATGATTTTTCATAGTATATTATTTAATATAATGTGGCCGGGATTTATGTAAATCAAACACTGAAAATCTTGGGCCAGCTTATAAGCCCTTGATTTTGTGGAATTGCGGAACGAACTGGGGAAATTAATAGGAACTACTTAGTACCCGGTAAAGGGTATCTTCGAATCTCTGCGAGCAATTTTTTAACGTTCATTCTTATTAAAATAAGCTCATTGCGCGGCGCATTCTCTTTCAATGCATTGAGAAATTTTCCAACTTCGGTCATATATTGTTTATGCAGATTCATTAGATTGTCGGTGGTGGTGATTTCTTTCATACACAAATAAATTCATAGATGCACAATAGGTTTTGGTTATAGTACAAAGGTTATACCGCCAACTTTTATAGAATTGGCCCCACCTCCCGGTTATTTATTGTAGAAGGCTCTTATAACTGTAGAGCATGCTCTACATAGAATTGGGCTGGCTCTGTTCCTCATTTTTCATTCTTCATTTCCCTGCCCGGCCATTGAAACGAGTGCGTCCCTTGCTCCTGGTACCACTTCCCATTCACCGGCAACGCCGAACCCTCATTATTGAAAATGTTGCTTAGCGTATACATGGCGGCGTCTTTGTCGCTCAACTGGTGGCTCCATTGGGCCCGGTTGGTGATGTTGGCGCCGGGGCCGCTGTTCTTATATTCCGCATAAAAAGTAGTTTGTTCATTGGCGGGGTTGCCCCAGTTGTTCCAACCTTCGGGTACAATGTGGTTGCCCATAGTACACCGTACAAAAACAGTTTTTGCATGGGCGCGCCAGGGCCGGCCTAAAAATACTTTACGGGCACTGGTGTCTGCCGTGAGTTTACAATCCAGAAACACATAGCCGAACTTTTTACCAGCCGTAGTGCTGGCGGCAGTAACAAAAGAATTGGTTTTGCTGTGTATTTCACAATTTTGAAAAACAGCCGTGGATGGTCCGAATATGAAATCGGTGGTACCCTCAATGTAACAGTTTACAAACAGTTGGCGGGCCGTTTCTCCGCCTGTAAAAATGGTGTCCTGGTTGCCAAGGAAACGGCAGTTTACAAATAAGGCATTGTCGGCTTCCACATGCAGGGCTACGGCCTGCCCAACGGGGCCGGCTGAATTGGAGAAGGTAATATTCTCGGCGCGAAAGCGGTTGCCGCATATTTTGGCCGTATAGGAGGTGAAGGTTGTGAGCTTGCCGCGGCCGGAATAATCATTGAAAACGATGATGGTTTTATCAACGCTTTCGCCAATAAAAGTTACATCTGTATTGGTGGCCGGCAGTTCAATTTTTTCATTGTACGTCCCATTCTTTATATACAGGGTAATAGGCGCTAAAGGATATACGCGCATGGCATCGATGGCATCCTGAATGTATTTGTAATCGCCGGTACCATCTTTGGCAACGGTAAAAACATATTTATACTGTTGCGGATTGGCAGTTTGTGCAAAAGCAGAAAGACCCACTATGGCGAGGGCAAACAAAAAGGCAAGCTGTTTCATCTTATTTAAATTCGCGTTTTAAAAAATCATCAATATAGTTTATGGTTGGCTGAAACCAGGGATCGAACAAACAGAACGAATGCGGGGCGTTTTCAAAGGTCTTTACTTCAGAATAGATGTTGTATTGGTTCAACACTTTTATAAAATCTTCACGGCCGGCATGCATACGGGCAACGCCGCTGTTGATAAACAGGGTAGGCGGTGTTGTTTTACCAACATGCGTAAGCGGCGAGGCTTCGTTCCATAATGCCAGGCTGTCTTTTTTAGCATAGCCCAGCCAGTAGGTAGCCGCAGAGATCTTTTTACTGTCATCACCTTCGCCGGTTTCGGGATGAGTAAACGACAGCGTACCGTCAATATCAACCACCGCATGTATAGGGGCTGGTTTCTCCTTGGGCCAGGCAGCCTCAAACTTTGGATCGCCAATGGTAGTGCCCAGGAAGGCTGCCAGTTCACCACCGGCTGAAAATCCCAATACGGCAATTTTAGCAGTATCAATATTGTATTTGTTGGCATGTTTAACCACCCAGCGCAGGGCAGCCTTCAGGTCGTATATAGCCCGGGGATATTGGGCAAAGGTTGAAAGTTGATAATAAGGGGTAAAACAAACGTAACCCCTTGCCGCCAGGTGTTGGGCAAGCGGATGGTGTTGTGCGGGATTACCGGAACGCCAGCCACCGCCATGAATAATTACCACTGCCGGCCGTTTTTCAGGCGACTTGCCTGCCGGGAAAAAGGCGTCGCAGGACAGGATTATTTTACCGCCCATGTTACGATACACAACGTTTCTTTGTTCGGTTATTTTATCTGACTTAAGTTCCGGAACAATCTTTACCTCCGGGTGGGTTTTACGCGTATTTTCAAAGGCGCTCCAGGTAGTATAAGAAGTATCGGAGTAGGGCAAGCGGCCATCTATATGTTGCGCCTGGGCACAAACCGCTAATGAGAAAAGAGACATTAATACAGTGGCAAAGCAATTCTTTAGCATTGAACAAAGTTTAACTGAATGTAGTAGTACAAATTTATTGATTTTGGGTGCTGAGGGGTTTGAAATATGATCGTAGGGGTTAAAAAATTCGTATTCCTTAATTTTAGGTTTTTATTACCCTGCCTCAAACAACATATTCAATAAAGTTTGGCATTGAAAACACCTGTATCATGTATTATGCAATATTAACCCTGCATTCCCTGGTTCGCTGGCTGGTTTTAATTAGTTTACTGATTGCTATTGTACGGGCGTATAGCGGTTGGTTTGGCCATAAGAAATTTGTAAAGGCCGATAATACCGCCCGCATGGCAGCAGTTACCATTGCACATCTTCAATTGATGTTAGGCATTAGCCTGTATGTTATTAGCCCAACGGTACGATATTTTATAAACTATTTCAAAACGGCGGTACATCAGCGGGAAATCCGATTTTTTGGTATGGAGCACATTACTATGATGACATTGGCAATTGTACTGTTGACCATTGGTTCTGCCAAAACCAAAAGAAAAACCACCGATCAGCAACGGTTCAAAACAATGGCTCTCTGGTTTACCATTGCATTAGTGATTATTTTCTTATCTATACCGTGGCATTTTTCACCTTTTACCAGCAGGCCGTACTT
>CBIMFG010000575.1:0-4281 GCA_966243125.1 uncultured Niastella sp. | reverse complement strand
GATGTACCGTAAAGAGAGTCGGCGTTGATTGGCACGGCCAGTGCGCCCAACGTAATAGCCAACAACCTTATGTACGATTTTCAAAGTGCCGGCGAACAATATGGTATTCATGCAGATGGCAACGGCTCGTACCTGAATATTTATCACAATACTGTTTCACTCGATAACCATACGGTTACAGCCAGCAAGGAAACGGCTGGTTTGTACACCGGTTCTTTTACCAATGTAAACGTAATTGATAATATCTTTTCAGTAAGCAGGGTTACCAGCGATAAGAACTATGGTTTTCATATGGCTGCTACCATACTCATGTTCAACAGTGAGCGTAATCTTTTTTATGTGCCTTCAGGCGGTGCTGCCAATGCGGTAGGCTATGCCGGCGGTACACAAGCTACCCTGGCCAACTGGCAAACAAAAACCGGTAAAGACCTGCTTTCAACAACTGCTGATGCGCAGTTTACCGACCCGGCTACCTTCAACCTGATACCCAACAATAAAGCCATTGACAATATGGGGCAGTATGTTGGTATCAATAACGATATCACCTTTGCTGTTCGTAATAACCAGCACCCGGAGATTGGTGCGTATGAATTTTTAACGCCTACCTGTACAGGCCCGGCTGTAGGTGGCGCTGCTACTATTTTGCCAACAGCCACTGTTTGTGAGGGATCGCCCATGGCAATAAACCTTACCGGAAACTCTTTTGGTGTAGGCCAAACGTATCAATGGCAAACATCTGCCACCATAAGTGGTACTTATACCAATGTAGGGGCAGCATTGGCGCATCCAGCTACCACCATGCCGGCTGTTAGTACCCTGTATTACCGGGTGGCTGTAACCTGTGGTACGCAGGTTGACTATTCAACTCCGGTACTTGTTACTGTATCACCTTCATTGGCCGCCAACACCTATACCATCAATAGTGCGCAGGCAACAGGTGGTAATAACTTCCAAACCTTTAACGATGCGTTGAATGCCATACGTTGCGGTATCCGCGGTCCGGTGGTGTTTAATGTAGTTGACAATGGTGCCGTGTATCGCGAGCAACTGATCATTCCAAAAATAAATGGTACCTCAGCTACCAATACGGTTACTTTTAATGGTAACGGCGCTACCATGGCCTTTTTAAGTACCAATACCAATGAAAGGGCGGTGGTGAAATTCAACGGTGCCCAGTATTTCATTTTCAATAACCTGAAGGTGAATCCCGAAGCCAATGCCAGTTCCACTCAATATGGCGTTGGTTTTCAATTCCTCAATAATGCCACCCACAATACGGTAAAGAATTGGACCATTACCATGAGTAGTGCTGTAGCAATTACTACTTTGGCGGGTATTGTTATGAGCCCCGCGCCCGACAATTATACCAATACCTCTAATCCCAGCTATAACGACAGCAATACCATCGCCAATAATACAATTATCGGCGGTCAGTATGGTATCACCTGTACCTCGTCACCTGTAGTATTTGTTCAGGGGACTGTAATTACCAATAATATTATAAAAGATTTCCGTCAATATGGAATATGGGTTACCAATACCCGCGACATGTTGATAGAGGGCAATGATATCAGCCGGCCGGGTCGTACGCTCAATATCTCATCAATGGTTGGTATTGAAACAGAAGGTACCCATGTTAACCTGCGTATTTCTAAAAACAAAATACACGATTCACATGCCGCCATCAGAACGAGCAGCAATGGAACAAATGGTATTTTCAATAGCGGTATTGCTGACCCTAATAATACAATGATCGTTAGCAATAACCTTATGTATAATTTTAGTGGAACCGGCGCGCAGAATGGTATTATCAATTCAAATGTTTATAACGCTCAATATTTTCATAATACCATTGTGCTGGATGATGCTACCGCGTCGAGCCAAAATACCAGAGGATTTTCAAATACTTCAGTTAGCCAGGGGCTCGAAATAAAAGATAATAACATCGTCATCAAACGGGCCGGTACAGGGGCCAAGTATTGTATTTTTATAGGGGATGTAAATTCCACTTTTAAATCAGATTACAATAACTTCTATAACAGCGCCACAGGCGGTACCAGAAATTTCATCACATCTTATAATAGTACTGATTATCCTGCGCTGGCTGATCCCTGGAAAAACGATTCACATGGTGATTCCAACTCTATAAGCATGGACCCGGTTTTCAAAGACCCAACCAATGCTGATTTTACGCCTAATATTCCCGCATTCGATAATAAAGGTGTTCCGGTTGGCATTACAACTGATATCCTGGGCGCTACCCGTCACGCAAAACCAGACATCGGCGCCTTTGAATTTAGTTTTTGTTTAGCCCTCACCAAACCAGTGGCAACAGTAAGCAATACAACCACCAATCAGGTGAGCTTTACCTGGCCTGCTGTAACCAACGCAACCGGTTACCTGGTTTCAACCAATGGAGTAAATTATGTGGCTCCTTCATCTGGTGCAACAGGAACTACGCATACCGTATCAAATGTTCTGGCCGGAACCGATGTTTCGCTCACTGTAATAGCGCTGGGTACAACGGTAGATTGTCCAAACGATACCTCAGCTAAAGTAACCGGCCGTACCGCTTGTTTGCAATTGGGTACAATTGCTGATCCCGTTGTTGATACCGTAACCACTACCTCTATCCGGTTCTCCTGGACGGCGGTAGCCAATGCAACCGGTTATAAAGTATCAACCGATGGTGCTAATTATATTGCGCCTTCTTCAGGCCCTACCGGTTTATACCATGTGGTAACCGGGTTAACAGCTGGTACGCAACTTAAATTTACCGTACAGGCGCAAGGCACATCGGTAAATTGCCCAACAGCTAATTCAAGACAGGTTACAGGCCAAACACCCAATAACAAGTATTTCGTACCCAATGCTTTTACACCCAACGGAAACGCAAAGAGCGATATCTGGAAAGTGGAGAGCAAAGAAATAAAGAGCATGCGCCTGATGATCTTTAACCAATGGGGTCAAAAGATCTTTGAAAGCAGCAGTCAGCAGGATGGTTGGGATGGCACTTTCAATGGCAAACAACAACCGGTTGGGGTATATGTATATGCACTTACCATGACCATGATGGACGGTACCGTTGAAAACAAAAAAGGAACTATTAGTTTGATCCGCTAAGAGGGTATGATATGCAAAACATTGGTAAAACCATAAAACTAACTATTATGAGAAACCTCGCAATATTCACCATGGGGCTGATGGCTGTGCTGAGTGGTATTTCCACACAGGCGCAAACAGACCCGCACTACTCGCAGTATTACATATATCCGTTGTGGCTGAATCCAGGCTTAACGGGTGTTATGGATGGCGACTACCGCGTTACGGCTATTTATCGCCGTCAATGGGATGCTGCTTCAAGTCCGTTTGTTACCCCGGGTGTTTCGGCTGATATTACCACCAACAAGAATGTAAACGTGGGGTTGAATATCATGAACCAGCAGGCTGGTAGTGGCGGGTATAATTACCTGACGGCTTATGCGTCTATGGCGTATACAGGCGTTCGGTTTGGGACAGATGGCAATCAGCGCATTTCAATGGGTTTGTCATTGGGTTTGATAAACCGCCGTTTCGATCAGTCGAAATTGCAAACCAACGACATGTATGATCCCACCACGGGAGAAGTAAGACCGGGTTTTAATGAATCGCTGAACAAAACCTCCGGTTCAAATTTTGATGCCGGCGCCGGTGTGGTGTACTACGATGCCACCCCGGGTAAAAAGATGAATTTGTTTGGCGGGCTTTCGGCTTATCATTTAACGCAACCGGAAGATCCGTTTACCAGTGGCCCCACCCTTACAAAAATGCCGGTTCGTTTAACGGCCCATGGTGGTGCGCAGTTCAATATCTCTGAAGGGCTCAGCATTACACCCAACCTGTTGTACATGCGTCAGGGAAAAGCTTCTGAAAAAATGATCGGTGCCTATGTGCAAAGCAACATCAATGAAGATGCCGACTTTCTGGTGGGTGCTAACTACCGCTTTAAAGATGCGATCGTTCCCTATGCGGGCGTATATTATAAGAATTTTGTACTGGGCCTTAGTTATGATGTGGGCACTTCCGATCTGTCGAAGATCAGCGGTAAAGCCAACAGCTTTGAGATCTCGCTGTCAATTATAGGCAGCCGTGCTATTAAAGCAAAACGGGTTCCGTTTGTTTGCCCAGCAATGTAGGAGAAGAAAGCTTCAAGCTATAAGCTGCAAGCCAAAACAGCCATTCTTCCTTAATCATTCACGAACATAATTCAAAAAAGAATGCTTAAACAAATCATCATATCAT
>CBIMFG010000574.1:0-4285 GCA_966243125.1 uncultured Niastella sp. | reverse complement strand
TGGCCCCACAGAGCTCGATATTCAAAGCGTGGAAATAACACCCGGCGCCGCTTCAGCCTTATATGGTATGAATGCCATTAACGGGATGGCCAACCTGCTCACCAAAAACCCATTCAATAGCCAGGGATTGAGTATTTACCATAAAACAGGGATCAATCATGTGGATGGCATCGATCATTCACCAGCGTTTTTAACCGAATCGGCTATTCGCTATGCAAAAGCATTGTTCCATAATAAATTTGCCTTCAAAGTAAACGTGGGTTATATGCAGGGGATCGACTGGCGTTCAAATACCCGGCTCGATCAAAACCCGAACAACCTGAAAAGCGCCAACCCTAACTTCCCTTCACTCAATGGCGAGAATAATGTTGCTTTTGACGGCTGGAATAAATACGGTGATGATGCATTGGCAGGAAGTAATACCTCAGCGATCAGCGGTCTTACTATTGATGGCAAACCCAACCAAACCTTGCGCGTAGTGCGAACTGGTTATTGGGAAACCGATCTGGTAAGTCCCAAAGTGAGCAACCTGAAAGTTGACCTGGCAGCACATTACCGCCTTACCGAAAATGCTGAATTATCATATTCATATCGCTTTGGACAAATGGACGGTGTGTTTCAACGCGGAAACAAAATTCGCCTCGATAATGTAAAGGTGCAAAACCATCACTTGGAGTTGAAAGGAAGCAATTATGTGATCCGCAGTTATGTATCATTGGAAAATACCGGCGACTCCTATAACGTAAAACCATTAGCCGATAATCTTGACCTGGCCAGCGGTGGTTCACAAACTGCCTGGGCAAACAAATATAAAACAGCACTTACTGATTTTGCCGGCCGCAATGGAGGCTTAACAGCCGATAACCTGGCTGCAGCTAATGCGTATGCCCGTGAGCAGGCAGATGCCAGCCGCGTTCAACCAGGTACGCCTGAGTTTGATGCTCTGAAAAATCAGATCATCAAGATCAACAACTGGGATATAAAATCAAGTACCATTCCCGATGCACCCGTAACCGGAGGTGCGGCCCTGATACAAAAAAGCCGCATGTACCACACCGAAGCACAATGGGACCTTTCAAAATACACCAAAGTAATTGACCTGTTGGTGGGTGGTGATGCCCGTATTTATGAAGTGATCCCCGATGGTAATAACTTTGTTGACTTTAGCCGACCCATTGCCGAAAGAAACAAACCAGTAATGGTAGATGGCAAAGTACCCGATAGCAGTGATTTTGGCAGCAATGTTTACTATAAGAAATTCGGTGGCTTTGCACAGGTTACCAAAACCTTGCTCAACGATAAATTGAAATTGTTTGGATCATTACGGTACGATTACAATCCTGAGTTTGATCCAAAATTTACACCCCGTTTGGCAGCAGTATATACCGCCAATCAACGACACAACTTCCGCTTCACTTATCAGCAGGGTTACCGCTTCCCGGCCTTGTTTGAAGCGTTGTCATATGTAAACAATGGCCGCGTAAAACGCGTGGGTAGTTTATCTTATATCAACGAAGGATTAGGCTATCTTGAAAACAGCTATACACAACAGTCAGTAGTTAACTTTAACTCGATTGTAGCAGCGCAAGGTAATACCGATGCAGCCGCCCTGGCCAACCGCGATCTGCTACAGGTGGCTAATTTGCCAAAAGCCAAGCCCGAACAAATTACTTCATTTGAAGTAGGTTATAAAAGTGTGTTGTTGAATAACACCCTCATTATTGACGTGGATGCTTATACCAATAGATATGTTGGCTTTTTGGGACAGGTACAGGTATTTGTTCCCATTGGCGAAACAGTAGGATCAGATGCCGCTGTGGTGGCCATGCTCGATCGTAACCGTGATGCAACAACTGCCAGTGGTGGCAATTCTGCCAGCAAAGGACAGGAACGTTATCGCGTATATACCAATGCCAAGAACACCTATAACAACTATGGGTCAGCATTGGGTGTAACCTGGAACTTCTTTAAGAAATACACCGTAGCCGGCAATGTGAGTTTCAACCAAATGAAATCAAACAGCACCGATGATATCTTTGTAACAGGCTTCAATACCCCAAAATGGTCAACCAACTTATCGTTTGGCAACCGCGAGGTGTTCAAGAATATTGGGTTTAATGTAGTATGGCGCTGGCAAGATTCATTCCTGTGGGAGAGCCCACTGGTAACAGGTAAAATTTCTGCTTACCAAACAGTTGATGCACAGGTTACCTATCGCGTACCAAAAGTGAATACCAGCATTAAAGCAGGAGGCGCTAATTTACTCAACCACCGTTATATTCAATACGCAGGCGGACCAACCATTGGCGGATTGTATTATGTAGCGATTACTATTGATGGATTGTTGAAGTAGGATTAATAACTGTAAGATATATAGGCGGGTCTCTGAAAGGGGACTCGCTTTTTTTGTGGTTAATAAAAACTAAAGGGCTGTTTTTCAGTCCAAAGCATATAAATTTTCATGAAAACAGATACTGTTTTCATGAAAAGCCTATCGTTTTTCATGAAAAAATCACTTTTCCCTACGAAAAAATGGACTTTTCTTATAAAAAAATCACTTCTTCTTATAATAAGAATGGATTTTTATTATAAGAAATGCGAATATTTTTAAACGAAAAGCTCTTTTTACTAAATGAAATGTTCTTTTCTCATGAAAAACGATCTTGTTTAAATGAGAAAAGATGCTGTTTCCATGGAGAACTTAATTGGTTTTAAAAAAGTAGGAGTAATGTTCAACCCATTTCTCTCCAAAATCTCTTTCTACCTTTATTCTCATGACCTCCAATGCCACCCTTCGCCGGTTGACCGAATTTCTTGGTTTAAAAAGAAGCGTTGTATATCTCTTCTGTCTTACCGTATTAATGCTCACCGGTGAAAAGCTGTGGGACCGGTTCCTGCCAAAATACCTCGAAGGTATAGGCGCCACTACACTTATTATTGGTGCACTTGGTTTTTTGCAGAACATCCTCAATGCATTCTGGTCGTTGCCGGGTGGTTACCTGGCCGATAGGTTGGGACACAGAAAGTCGTTCCTGCTTTTTAATTGCACCGCCATTGCCGGTTACCTGGTTGCTATTTTCTTTACCAACTGGATAGCGGTGTTTATTGGAATGATCTTCTTCTCTGCCTGGAGTGCTATTTCATTACCTGCAAGCATGTCGCTTATAGCTAAGTCGTTAGGAAGTTCCAAAACTGCTATGGGCATTTCCATGCATGCCATTATCAGGCGAATACCAATGGCGGTGGGGCCAGTAGCAGGCGGCATCCTGATTACTTCATACGGATTTATAGCCGGGATAAAAACAGCATTTATTATCTCGCTTGTTTTTTGTTTGCTGGGAATGGTGTTGCAATTATTTATTAAAGACACCGCTGCGGCTACGTATCAACCAATTCATCCCATTGCATTGTGGCGACAAATGGATGTACGATTAAAGAACCTGCTGGTATCAGATATCCTGATCAGGTTTTGCGAACAGATCCCATATGTGTTTGTGGTCATCTGGTGTTTGGATATAATAAAAGTGTCACCAGAACAATTTGGATTGCTCACCGCTATTGAAATGATAACGGCTGCGTTGATTTATATACCGGTGGCCAGTTTTTCAGATCGTACCGAACGCAAGCCTTTCGTTGTGATCACGTTTATGTTCTTTACTATTTTTCCGGTAATCCTGTTCTTTAGTAAAAGTTTTGTGGCGCTGATCATTGCTTTTATAATTCGCGGACTAAAAGAGTTTGGCGAGCCAACCCGAAAGGCCATCATTCTTGATCTTTGTCCTAAGGATGCAAAAGCAAGAGGGTATGGGTTGTATTATTTTGTCCGTGATTTTATCGTTTCATTCGCGGCCTTTCTCGGCGGCTTAATCTGGAAGATAAGTCCGGCATTCAATCTCTTTACAGCTGCTGCGTTTGGAGTGTTGGGAACACTGATCTTTATATTTTATGGTAAAGGTATGAGTGGAAGTGAAAATACGAACGGGCAAAAATGAAATGCGTGCTTAGCCTTATTTGAAAAAAATTATCTTTGTATGAAGTGCAAGGCAACATGAGAGGACTTATATTCATACAAAACCAGGGCGCTGCATGTTAAAAGAGGCCGACAACAATGAACTGATGCGATTGATCGGGAAGGATGATGTTGCAGCCTTTTCTGAGCTGTATGGCCGCTATGACAAACGACTGTTATTACTGGCTGGTCACCTGGTAAAAGATGCCGATGCCGCACAGGATATTGTACAAGAGGTATTTCTGAACCTCTGGAAGAACCGCCACAAAACCACCA
>CBIMFG010000573.1:0-4298 GCA_966243125.1 uncultured Niastella sp. | reverse complement strand
TGCTTTACTGGTAACCATCATTTGGTTGTACATTGAGGTGTTACGCCTGTTATCGAAACTTGCCAGCAGAAAATAAGTTTCACTTATATAAAAAGTCAAGGGCCATTCCGCTACTCGCAGGACGGCCCTTTTTATTTTGTAGCCAAACATTTAGTCCGACTCTTTAACTCTTAATTTACTACCAACCATCGCCATCGAGCATATTGCCCAGTCCACCTAAAATGCTGCCTTCTTCCTTACGGCCACCTGCACTGCCATAGGTTAAAATACGGCTGGCCAAACGGCTAATGGGCAGGGTTTGGATCCACACTTTACCCGGCCCACGCAAGGTAGCAAAGAACAAACCTTCACCACCAAACAGGGTATTCTTGATACCGCCTACAAATTGTATATCGTACTCTATTGTTTGTGAATAAGCCACCAAACAACCAGTATCTATACGAAGCAACTCACCAGGTTGCAGGGTTCTTTCAAATACGTGCCCACCAGCATGTACAAAAGCCATTCCATCCCCTTCCATCTTTTGCATAATAAAACCTTCCCCCCCAAACAAACCGGTGCCAAGTTTACGTTGAAACTCAATACCTACACTTACTCCTTTAGCCGCACACAAAAAAGCGTCTTTTTGCGCAACTATCTTTCCGCCCATTTGCATAAGATCTAATGCAATGATCTTACCAGGATAGGGCGAAGCAAAGCTCACCTTCTTTTTTCCCTGCCCCGTATTGGTAAAGGCAGTCATAAACAAACTTTCACCGGTTATTATGCGCTTACCGGCCGACATCAACTTACCCAAAAATCCTTGTTGTGGCTTTGATCCATCACCAAACAGCGTGGCCATTTGAATGCCATCGTCCATCATCATAAAGGCACCACTTTCTGCAACGGCAGTTTCATTGGGATCAAGCTCTATTTCAACGTATTGCATCTCTTCACCATAGATCTTATAGTCTATTTCATGATTTGTACGCATGTAAATCTGTTTAAAGTTTTATGAATAAGTTTATGATGTCCCTCCATTTATAGCATCGTTAGTCGCAATTTAATGTTATTCGTTTCATGTGTTTGATTATTTTTTTGTGGGGGAATTGATAAGTGGTTTGGCGCCCCCGTAATAATTCTTTTACCTTACGGGTAATCTTGTTTAACAAAAATTACACATATGAAAAGGGCCATACTGCTTTTGGCTGTTGCTATCCCAGCTTTCTGCAACCAGGCTGCCGCGCAGGCAAAGCTGGTTGAAAAAATCACCCGGCAGGGCGATGAACTCGTTATCCCGTATGAAAAATACCTGCTTCCAAACGGACTTACATTAATTGTTGCCGAAGATCACAGCGATCCCGTTGTACAGGTTGACGTTACTTACCACGTTGGTTCGGCCCGTGAACAAATAGGCAAATCGGGATTTGCGCATTTCTTTGAACACATGATGTTTCAGGGCAGCGACCATGTAAAAGATGAAGAACATTTTAAACTGGTTACCGATGCCGGCGGTACACTAAACGGTTCAACCAACCGCGACCGTACCAATTATTACGAAACCGTGCCATCGAACCAACTCGAAAAAATGCTTTGGCTCGAAGCAGACCGTATGGGCTTTTTGCTGGATGCAGTTACCCAACAGAAATTTGAAATACAACGGGCCACCGTTAAAAACGAACGCGGGCAGAACTATGACAACCGTCCGTATGGTTTAATGAGTGAAGTAGCCTCAAGGAATCTATACCCGTACGGACACCCCTACTCGTGGTTAACCATCGGGTATATTGAAGACCTGAACCGGGTTGATGTAAACGACCTTAAGAATTTCTTTTTACGCTGGTATGGCCCCAACAACGCCACGGTTACAGTAGGCGGCGATGTAAAAACAGCCGATGTTGTAAAGCTGGTAGAAAAATACTTTGGCTCTATCCCTAAAGGACCAGACGTAGAGAAAGTAGTAGTGCCGACCGTGGTGCTCGATAAAGACCGCTATGTTTCCTATACCGATAATTATATCAGGCTTCCATTGATCAATATAGTATGGCCTACCGTACCCAATTATGATAAAGACATGCCTGCCCTCACCTGTCTGGCGCAAATACTCGGCGGCGGCAATTCATCCCTGTTGTACCAGAACCTGGTTAAAACCCAGCTTGCCCTGCAGGCTAACGTATACAGTCAGCTGAGCGAACTGGCCGGTGAGTTTACCATTCGGGTGGTGCCCATGCCCGGCAAAACGCTGGCCGATATGGAAAAGCAGATCCGCACCTCACTCGATGAGTTTGAAAAACGCGGTGTTACCGATGAGGACCTTCAAAAATTCAAAGGGTATACCGAAGCACAATACATCAACGGCCTGCAAAGCGTATCGGGTAAAGTGTTTCAGCTGGCTGCCTTTCAAACCCTGACCGGTAACGCAAACATGATTGGCACCATGGTTAAAATGAACAATGCCGTTACCAAGGAAGATGTAATGCGTGTATACAACCAGTACATAAAAGGCAAACACGCCGTTGTATTAAGCGTATTACCCAAGGGCCAGGAAAATGTAATTGCAGGCCCCGACAACTATGAAATTGATAAAAGCCATTATACGGCGCCTGATTATGGCTATGCCAGTTTAAAATACACAAAGGCCACCGACAATTTCGATCGCAATACCCACCCCGGTAACGGGCCTAACCCTGTTGTAAAGGTGCCGGCCTTCTGGCGTAAGGACCTCCCTAACAAGATCAAATTTATTGGGGCGGAAAATAATGAGATCCCTACGGTAACACTCATCATTTCTATTCCCGGTGGTCACCTGTTGCAGGCAAAAGATACTGCCAAGGTAGGACTGGCCAGCTTGTTTGCTGATATGATGAATGAAGACACAAAAAACTATACGGCCGAGCAAATGGCAATAGAGCTGGATAAACTGGGCAGTAGCATTGAAGTAAGCAGCAGCCGCAACGCTATTGTGTTTACGGTAGAAGCGCTTAAAAAGAATCTTGATAAAACACTGGCACTGCTACAGGAGCGCATCTTCAATCCCAAATTCACCGAAGCCACTTTCAATCGCATACAAAAACAAACACTGGAAAGTTTGAAGCAGGCTAAAACACGCCCGGCAGTAGTAGCTGATGGAGCAATTGCCCTGGTGGATTATGGTCCTAATCATATTTTAGGCATGAATGAGTATGGTTCTGAAAGCACCATCAAAAACATCACGTTGAAAGACGTGGAGGATTATTATAAAAATTACATCACCGCCACCAATACAAAAGTGGTATTGGTGGGTGACATCACCCAACACGAAATACTGCCCAAGCTGGCCTTCCTGAACAAACTGCCGAACAAAACAATTGAACTGCCTTCGGTAGCAGCCAAACCAAAGGATGTTGATAAATCAAAGATCTATCTGATAAATATTCCCAAGGCGGCGCAGACCGAATTCAGAATAGGCAATGTAACCGGTTTGAAGTATGATGCCACCGGTGAATATTTTAAAACCAACCTCATGAACTTTGCACTGGGTGGTGGCTTTAATGGCCGCGTAAACATTAACCTGCGTGAAGACAAAGGCTGGACCTACGGCGCCCGCACCACTTTCAATGGCGATGAATACTCCGGTGATTTCACTTTCAGTTCAGGCATTAAAGCCGATGCTACCGACAGCGCATTAACAGAAGTAATGAAAGAATTGAAAGCATACAATGCCGATGGCATTAAGGATGAAGAACTCACTTTTATGAAAAATGCCATTGGGCAACGTGATGCATTGCGTTATGAAACCGGTATGCAGAAAGCCGGGTTTATTCAACGCATGCTGGAGTATAACCTGCCTGCCAACTATGTTGATCAACAAAGCAAAATATTGAAGAACATCACCAAGCCTGAGATTGACGCCCTCGCTAAAAAATACATTCATCCCGATAAAATGAATATCGTGTTGGTAGGCGATAAAGCGCGTATTCTACCTGGTTTACAAAAAAGTGGATATGAAATAATTGAATTGAATACCGATGGTAAGCCAATTGAGAGTGGAGATGTGAAGAAGGGATTTTAAGATGTAGCTAAAAGCCTTAAGCTGTAAGCTATAAGCCATCGCGGAGAACTGGAATAAAGTAGAAGCCCCGATCTTGGTTGAACCGAGATCGGGGCTTCTACTTTATATGTTTTGCTTACAGCTTATGGCTTACAGCTGCATTTAGAACCAGCTTCCAATAAACGCTTCATTCACTTTCTCCTTTTTACCGGCCAGCTTTCTTCTTCTGCGTCTTACTTTATAGCTGTGAACACCCATGGTAACAAGCATTAAAGGAATAAACAGGAAC
>CBIMFG010000572.1:0-4303 GCA_966243125.1 uncultured Niastella sp. | reverse complement strand
AAAAGATCAGCGGGATTGCTGACGAGTTACAGTCCTTACGCAAGGAACTGCCCGACATTGACAAGATGCAACTGGGTTTTGATGATACTAATTTACACGCTGGCAAGAAGCTGTTTTCAGCCACCGGCATTAATCATGAGTTTGGGAAACAACGCGTGTGGAAAGAAGACCTTACGCTGCAAATAAACAGCGGTGAGCGCATCGCCATTAAAGGCTTGAACGGATCGGGTAAAACTACTCTTATAAAAATTATTCTGGGCGAACTGGAGCCAACCACCGGCACCGTATTCCGTGCAGAAAATAAAAACGTTTACATAGATCAGGACTATTCACTTATAAATAATGGGAAAACGGTGTATGAGCAGGCCCAGCAATACAATAAGACGGGTTTACAGGAACATGAGATCAAGATCAGACTAAACCGCTTCCTGTTTGCAAAAGATGATTGGGACAAACCAGGCAGCGCCTTAAGCGGTGGTGAACGCATGCGGTTGTTATTGTGCTGCCTAACCATTGGCAACCAGGCGCCCGATATTATTATGCTCGATGAGCCAACCAATAACCTGGATATGCAAAACATTGAAATATTAACTGTTGCCCTAAATTCATATAAAGGAACTTTGTTAATTGTATCACATGATGGGCATTTTCTGGAGCAGGTAAATGTACAAAGTACAATTAACGTTTAACCGCTTATAGCCCCAATAAGCATTGCTAAATGAAGGCTAAACAGATTTTGAAAAATCTTGATCTGGATCACTTTTGAAAAAAATGGCATTTAATCAATTGTAACAAAAACATTTAAAGTGATTTTACTTTCTAAAAGTTTCGACTAACTTCAAAACAAAGTTTAGAAAACGTTTTCATTTATTTTATTTCCTTGTTATATTTGAATGCCTCTGGTGCGCAACCAGACAGTTTTAAGATGGCCCCGTTTTGTCCGATATCTTATGAGTCATTTTGTCCAATGTTCGGTCCCATGAAAAAGCACACATACTCTTTTTGGTGCAAATTATTAAACCCCAAAACCCCATAGTCCATGGGGTTTTTATTTTTGTATATGTAATATGATTATGCTTTCTTCTTACCTAAGCCAACTTTGTAATTGTCGGGCGTACCGGTAATAGTAAGGTTCATAAAGCGGATGCGTTTATCCTTATCGCGGTATTCAATAGCATCCACCTGGTCAGGATCTATTTCTTCCTTTTTCTTATGGAACAGCATATTGAAACCAACCGAGGTTACCATTTTCAACGGAATGCGAACATAGTAAGCCATCTTCATATCGAGCGACTGGGTGCCTGAGAACTCCAGAAAGCCCAATGAAGAGTTGATGTTCATGGTGGGAATGTTAAGGGTATTATCTTTAAACGTAAGCACATTACTCAGGGTATCGAACCGGATCCTGGTCATGTTCTTATCCTTGAAGTAAGCAGCCATAGCCGCCATTGGCGCAAAGTTTACCAGCTCCCCATTATAGATGTTTACATTCAGCTCTGCCTGTGACTGATCCATCATGGGCGTTAAATCGGGATGTACGCGCATATAACCTTTTATTTGCCCGGTTATATGCCCTTTCAGGTTTTTATTGATCACATAATCCTGCCCCAGGTAATCGAGCTTTAACAGCATTTTCTCCACATCAATATCATCTACTTTTATCCGCGTTCTTAAATAGATCTTTTCGGGCGTGCTGCCGTTGAAATGCGCGCGGGCGTCTATTTTGCCACCAGCCATTTCCATATGCAGGGTATCCAGGTACAGGTGGTGGGTTTCCAACATGCGGATGTTGCTTTCAACGTTCTTGATCCACAACCGGCGATACTTCACTTTGCCGATATTTATAGCTGCATTGAAATTAAGAAAGGGTACTTCAAAAATATTGAACGCTTTGGCGTGTTTTGAAGTAGTAGCCACCGTATGAACTTGCGTAGCAGGTGCAACAGCTGCCGTATCGGGCATAGCAGGCGCTGTTTCCTCCATGGCCGTAAACTTGTAATTGGTGAGCTGATCAACATCGAGCATACGCGAGTTGAACTTCAGGTAATTCTCCTTCATCTTGCGGGCACTGTCTTTACCAGTGTACAATCGCATATTGATATCGAAATCGCTGCGGCCGATCCTGCCCGTAAGTGTATCTATCTTGATGAAATTATCTGTATTGAATTTTACATTGCCTTTAATGCTATCCAGTTGAATGGCGTGTTTGCTTAACTGGCCCGAGATATTGGCAATTCTAACATTGGCAAATTTGAACACAGAGTCGTACCGCAACTGGCTTTTACTACGCAGCCACAGGTTGGTAGCCACTTCATCGTGCCAGTCTTTAGGCACCATTTTTTTGCTTTTACGGCTCAACAGGTCACGCACAGCCAGGCGGTTTGATTTCAGGTCGAATGCGATTTCCGTTCTTCCCTTTTTCACTTTATCGAACCAGAGTGCATAGTTATTTACACGACCGCTGAACTGAATATCAGAGCTATCGATGTGGCCGGCAAAATTCTTTAACCGCAGCATGGTATCGGCAATGGTAAGTTCTGCACCAAATTCCTTGAACTCATGCGGATATCTTTTAAAGTCGGCATTCAGGTGTTCAATCTTCACGATCCCTTTAGGCAAAGGAATTGGAGGTAACAGTTCATTCACAGAAGTTTCTAACGATACGCCGATATTGAATCCGTAGATCTCTTCTTTTCCTTTATGTGTTTTAGCGGTATCAATATTCAGCAGCTCACGCAGGATCATTTGTTTGCTGTGCGCATACAGCTTAGCCTGTACAGGTTTGCCTTGTGCATGAAAAATAGCAGGCAGATCGCTGAGCGAGCCGGCTACATGAAAATCCGAATGCCCAATGTTGCAGACCAGTGAATCCAGCGTTACAAAACCGCTTTTCATGTTGGCATGCAGGTTCAGGTGTTCTATGTTATAGGGATAATTTGGAATGCGGAAAGTAAGGTTGCGAACAGCGAGTTCGCTCTGAATGCCTTCAGTGAGTTTGCCCATCGACTGTTCGGGCGCGCTCATGTCTGTCAGCTCTTTGAAATTCATTTTTAAACTGATGTTCCCTGTTATGCGCTGCAGGTCCTTTATGCCCAGGAAAGCGCCAATAAATTCCAGCTCCAGGTTGGAATTTAACTGCATGAGGATTTTAGGATTATCAAAATCGCGCATAACGAAATTTCCGTCAAAAACGCCGGTGCCCGGTTTGGCGTGCATTCCCAGCAAACGCAGCTCCGATGTTTTCGAATTGCGGCCATCGCCATTGGTAAAATATCCTTTAAAGGCTAATGAATCCAGTTTCTTATTGGTTTCTGAGTTGTGCAACCAGGCTTCAGAGCAGCCGAAGTTCAAATCAATACGCGGCATTTGTCCGTTGGCGAGACTGCCTTTTACGGTTCCATCAAAATTCACATGTCCATCGTATTTGAAACGTTTTATTTCTTTGGCCGCCGATTCGGGCACAAAGGCAAACAGTTGTTGCAGATCGGGTCTGTCGCCGGCGAATTTTATATCAATGGCGTTATTGTTTTTCTGTAAGCTATAGCTACCTGTTACATTAAACACCGCTTCTTCCAGTTTCAGCTTGCCAGTGTTAATGGTTAGCAACTCATTGCTTTTCCCATATGTAATGCCAAAATCTGTTTCTATATGTTTGTTGCGGAACAGTGTGGGATATGCAGCACTGGTATAATCAACTACGAATTTACCGGTGAGGCCGGCATTTATCTTCAGACTGTCGTTCCGGATCGATGAAGTTATCTTTTCTATCTTCGAAACGATTGTTTGATCGTTTTGTTTGTCAATGAAAGTGATCGTCATGCCCTTTAGCACGATCTTTTTGATGTCTAATTTCAGGGGCGATTCTGCAGTATCGGTAGTAGCAGTGGTATCGGGCGCCATGCGGCTGGCCTCCACAATGTTTATTTGACCATTCTTTTCTTCAACCAGATCGAGGTGGCCGTTTCTGGTTCCTATTACCTTCACCCGGTAATTCTGATTCAGGATATCTGACAGACTAAAACCTGCAAAAACCCGTTCAGCAGCAAACAAGGGCTTGTCGGTAGTGCGTTTGGTGGCATAAAAGCGCACATCGCTTAAGCGGATAGAGATATAGGGCCAATTATCTAAAAAGGAGATTTCACTCTTTTCAATGGAGATGGTGCCGGGCAGTTTTTTATTAAGCTCTTTTAAGGCCATCTTCACCAGCCTGGTTTGCTGGGTGGTCAACATTATGAATGCCGTTCCTAACAACAACAGGATCACAAGAATCGGAATTAATAAAAACCGAACGAGCCTTTTACGC
>CBIMFG010000571.1:0-4305 GCA_966243125.1 uncultured Niastella sp. | reverse complement strand
CTTCCTCACGCGCCACTAATCTTATAAATGATGTATTGTCGTATTCGCGGTTGTAGAGCGAGAATCTGGTAGAAGAAGAAAATTTGCATGACATTGTAGGGGATATTCTGCAGGACCTTGAACTGGTGATCGATGAAAAAAATGCCCGCATTCAGGTAGGCAATCTTCCGGTTATTCAGGCTGTGAGCGGACAAATGCGGCAATTGTTCCAGAACATCATTGCCAATTCTCTTAAGTTTCACAAGCCGGGGCAATCACCCGTTATTTATATAACCAGTAAACCTATTGAAAAAGAGGCCTATCCTGAAATGAACGATGCATCGGGGCAGCTTTTTGAGATCAGGTTAAAAGATGAAGGAATAGGATTTGAAGACCAGTACGCCCGTAAAATTTTCTCGCTGTTTCAACGATTGAACAGTAAAGAAAAATATGAAGGAACGGGGATTGGTTTGGCCATTGCCAATAAGATCGTTGAACGCCATCATGGGCTTATTATGGCAAAGGGGCACCAGCACGACGGGGCCGAATTTATTATTGTGCTTCCCGAAATACAACCCGAAGTACGTTCAAATGATGACGGCCAGGTAAAAAATGAATTAATAAAAAGTAACTGAATATGATGATAGGTGAATCAGTCTCCATATTATACATTGACGATGACCAGGATGATCTGATGATCTTTGGAGATGCCATTGGAAATTTATATCCTGGCACTACCGTTCTCACTGCACAAAGCGGTGAGGAAGGCATTGCATTAATCAGGCATATGGAGCAAAAGGCACGACCCCTTCCGTCACTCGTTGTGTTGGATATGAATATGCCCAAAATGGATGGCCGGCAAACCCTGCAACTGATAAAAAGCAAGTGGGAAGATATTCCGGTAGTGATCTTCACCACCTCTACCAACCGCGAGGATGTTGAATTCTGCAGAAAGTTCGGTACTGAATGCATTACAAAACCTATGAACTATAAGAATCTCAATCATACCATGCAGTTGCTGGTAAGCCATAGCAAATTACCCATACACTAATTTTCTACCCAGGCATAGTAATCGTTGATATTGGCCTCAAATTGTTTAAAACAATCATTGGCAGCTGTAATGGCTGCCAATTGTTTTGCAGCATCATTCAACAACAGATCAAACTGCTCCAGAAATTGCCGCCACTGTATTCCATTCTGTTGATCGTAACCTGAAAAGAAACCAAACGCATTCTCCGGTAGCTGCGGACATTGTTCCTGAATGATCTTTTTAATGATAACGCCCCCCAATACCGATCCTTCCAACACATAAAAACAACCCAGCGCGGCTGGCAGGTTTTCTATAACAGGCAAATACTTGTACCAGGTTGGTGGCCTGGTAATGCCAACTGCCTGCAGGTCGTGTAACAGGCGGTTCGATTTTCTTCGTGCTGAGTAATCAGCCAACACGGGTTTAACCCAGGGTTCAAGCAACTTCTCTACCGGTGCATAAAAGGCATACAGGCAATCCAGCAACTTGCCATATTCCCGCTCGCTTCGAATATGCTTAATTTGATATATAAGCGCTTTTTCTGTTTTTGCATGTGCGCCTGCGGTTGCGCTTTTTATTGCCGCAGAAGCTTTTATAATAGATTCCAATGTAGCTGTAGTTTAAACAATTAAATAATAAAAATCATTCCATCGCAATTTTACGGTAAGTTTTTACCTAATAGTGGTATTTCAGCTGAAAATGTTTGAAAGGTCAACTAAAACGGTTATTTTGGACGCTTAACTAAGTACCCTTATACATGAAAAACTATTTTTTCGCACTGACCCTTTTGATGATCATTTTAGCTTCCTGTGGCAGCTCACCCGTTTCAGTTTCCTACAGCTCCAGCTTTTGTAAAGAACACGTAGTAAAGGTCGACGACACAATGACCTTGAAAACCGACAGTGGAACACAGTATGTAAAGAAAACAATGAAGTCCGGTAAGCATACGCTTACAATTGATGGCGGCAAACCAGTATCCTTCGAAATACATGATGAATCGATCCTGAATCTGGCGCACCAGGAATTTGTAGTATTCCCAATCGAATTCAAATTTGGCGAAGAAAGCGAAATGCAAGCGAAACTAAATGCAATGAGTATTAATGAAAATGCCAACATGTTGATCATCGATTCTTTTGTAGTGGGTAATACGCATATTATAGGTGGTATTGACAGTACCTGGAATAGAAGCCGTATTGTACGCGAGGTAAAGAATTCCGAGTATACCGAACTGAGAAAAACTGATAGCAATCAGCTGGTTGTTGACAAGATCTGGGATATTGGAATTGGTGACGAGATCCCTAAATCAGTTAAATCATACGTTTCTAAAGGTTCAAAAACAGCTTCTACTACCCGTAAAAAGATCATGGATGCAAGACTGTTTGTATTGTATGCAAGCATCTCCGGCGAGTATGGCGTGAAATCATTGACTGACTATAAATAATCATCTCATTATTCATAAGAAACCCGCATAAATTTTATGCGGGTTTTTTTATGCGCGTGAATGAAGTATTAAACAACATTATTTTGTCCAAATCTACCCTTTATAATGTCCATTCAGTACCCTGTGAAAGCCATGCCCGCACAATAACTTTGTTGTACACAACAAATAGTAAAACAATGACAACGCAACAAGCCATACTCACTACGCAGGAAGTAGCTGCCCGTTTTAATGAACTGGCCCAACAGGAAAAATGGTTTCAGATACAAGAGGAGTTGTTTGCAGATAATGTAAAAAGCATTGAACCTACCCATTCAACCTATATGGGATATGCAGAAGGTAAAGTGGCTGTTCGTAAAAAGGCGGAAGATTTTGTAGGCCGCGTTACAGATCTTCATAGTGCTTTTACGAGCGAGCCAATTGTTACCGGTAACCATTTTGCTGTAGCAAGGGAACTGGATATTACAGTACAACCACATGGTAGAATACAAATGAATGAGATTATGTTGTACGAAGTAAAAGATGGGCAAATAATTTCGGAACAATTCTTTTATTAAGAAGTTATCATACAAACAATATTAGCCCTGACATTACGTTGGGGCTTTTTATTTGCGATCAGGCCTACACGTTTATCAGCTTAATCTGCACGTTTATTGCCAAAATCAACACGTTTATTAAAATGACACTTTCTTATTAATTTTTATTTCTACTTTTCGGCCCAATTAAATATTTATCCGACTTTATGAAGCAATTCTTTCTCATGTTGAGCATGGGCCTGGTAATTATGTCATGCCATAAAAGTGATGATGCTGGTCCAGCTCCTGTTTTGAATTTTAGTGTTACTGCGCTTTCTCTGGCGCCTGTTCCTGGTGCCAGCGCAGATGTGATCGTGGAATCAAATATTGACTGGCAGGCATCACTGTCAACCGGAGCCGACTGGTTACAGCTGTCTAAAACGTCTGGTCATGGAAACGATACCATTCATGTTACTGTAATAAAAGATAACCAGCGTGCAGAGGCCCGTTCTGCTACTATTACTGCCATACCTGCTAGTACTGGTATTGATTTACAGGCAAGGGCAACTGTTGAACAAAAGCCTTTTAATGTACAATTGTTATCGCAAAAAACATTTGGCGGAACAGGCGATGATATTATTTCTGATATAGTAGCAACAACAGATGGCGGTCTTTTTTTGGCGGGAGTAACCAGTAGTAATAAAAACGGCGATGTAGGCGCTAACCATGGTGATCGTGATGCCTGGCTGATAAAATTAAACAGCAACCGCGATACCGTGTGGACCCGTGTTATGGGTGGTACCTGGTATGATAACGCTGTGAAAGCTATTGCCACTGCCGACGGTGGTTTTATAGTTGCCGGAATGACACAGAGCAATAATACTGGCGACGTGGGCACTATCAATGGTAAAACTGACTGGTGGATAATAAAACTGAAAAGTAATGGAGAAACTGCCTGGACAAAGCTGGTTGGTGGCGCGAATGATGATTATGTAGAGTCTATGGTTGCTACCCCCGATGGCGGATTTGTAGTGGCTGGCAGCTTTTCCAGTAACAGTTCTGATTTGGGTTCAGATGTAGCGGTGGTGAAATTCAACGGTAATGGAGACATCGTTTGGCAAAAGAAATATGGCGGTACAGATGCGGACGAAGCTCGCGCTATAACTGTTTATCCAAATGGTTCTTTAATGATAGCGGCTACTTCATATAGTAACGATGGTGATGTGGGCAGCAATCATGGACAAAGAGATTACTGGATCATAAAATTAACAGCTACCGGCGATAAAGAATGGTCGAAGGTATTCGGTGGTAACAGTTATGATTCCCCTTATGGAATAGCAGCT
>CBIMFG010000570.1:0-4308 GCA_966243125.1 uncultured Niastella sp. | reverse complement strand
GGCTCGCAACAGCAGGTGTTTGGCGGGTGTAAAATACACCACCATACCATCGGGCGGATTCAATGTATTGATCAGCGCCGTATCTGCAATGCGGGTAAACAGTAAACCCTGATTGGTAGAATGCAATTCCAGCACGGCCGATTTTGTGGTGGCCATGGGATTGATGCCCAATCGTAACTGCTGCGAAAAACCTTGCGGGGTGTACAATACCACTATGAGTATTGCTACCAGCCATGTATAGATACGCATATACCTGCTTTAAGCGGTTGCGGTTGCCGGTTATTATTTCTTGATAATGTACCAGTCGGTACCGTCTGTTTGCAGTGTTACATATGTCCAGTCGTTGTAAATAACATATGAGTTACCACCGTCAATAGTGCCTGAAGTTGGCGAAATGGTCAACTCCTTGTCAATACCGCCGCTGCCTACTTTTTTAATGGTATAAATGCGGCCGGCAATGCTACCAGGCGCTGGTAAGGTGATGGTGAAAGCTTGTGTTGTAGTGTTAGCCAATATGGTATTATCGCTGGCAGCAGCCGAATAGTTTGCGGTCACTGATTTAATAGCCATAGAAATAGAACCAGCTACCTGCACAGTAGAGTTGGCACTACCGGTTGAACCAGCCAGAAATGTTTTTGCAGCGGCTACACTATCCTGGAACGATTTGTTACCGCCAAAGGTTTGGGCGGCAGTAGTTACCACCCCACGGGCAGCAGTACCGGCATCGGGCACATTTAAAAAGATGCTGTCTGTTCCATTAGCAACAACCGACAGGTCAACGCCGGTGGTTTTGAATGCTACCACCTGGGCAGTATCTCTGTTACCGTTGATCTTGCGGATGGCATTCCCAAAAGCCGCTTCACTTACTTTACGTTTTGATACCAGTCCGTTTGATAATACCAGCACAGAGTCGGCGCTCGCATTATCGTTCACGGTATGCAGGTTTAAGGTTCCGCCTACGGTTATACTATCGCGGAAAGTTTTGCTACCGCCAAATGTTTGCGTGCCTGCGGTTACAATACCTGGGTTGGTGGCATCGGCAGGGTGCAAAATGATCTTGCGCGAGGAGCTATCGGTTACAATGGTAGCGCCATTTACATCTGAAGAAGCTGCTACAGCGCCAATGGTTATGGTTTGAATGCCGCTCTGGATCTTTGACCAGTCATTGCGGGTTAAAAATCCATATGGTTTATTGGCAGAAGCGCCATCCTGTACGGGCAGGTAAACGGCAATAGTACTGTCTGAAGAACGACTGTCTACTTTTACCGAATCTTCAGTGGCACTGGCCTCTGCAGTTATTGACAACGTTTGTTTTTGAATGCCGTTGATCGATTTAATGGCATTGGTAAAGGCGCTCGACGACATGGTTCTTTTATAAACAGAACCATCTGCGGCCAGCACCAACACATCTACTTCGGTTGAATTAGCGGCCAGGTTTTCCAACTTAACCGTACCGTTCACGTTCAACGTGGCAGAAGGTGTAGTGGTTCCAATTCCAATATTACCGTTTGAACCAATGATCATGCGCGCGGCATTATCGGTTTTGATGGTAAAAGGTTTGCCATCAGTAGTACCAATAAAGCTGGTAGCAGAATCGGTACCGTTGTTACCGGTCAACGACCAGTTAGCCGTTGCATCGGCCATGCTTGCCAGTTTTTTCCACGAGTTGTTACTACGAATACGCAAGCTGTGGTCTGCGGTTAAATAAATGATCATTCCATCGGGTGGGTTCAGCGAATTGATGGCTGCGGTATCCGTTAAACGCGGTAACAGCAAACCCTGGCGGGTGCTTTCTAATTCAAGGATAGAGCTTTTTTGAATACTGGTAGGGTTGTCACCAACCTTTAACTGGGCGTTAGCCAGCATTCCGGTACCCATTAGAGTTGCCAATAAAAGGCTTTTCCGGGTGTTCAGGATATTAAGCAATTTCATACGTGGGGGATTTAATTACTATGAAAACACCTAACCCCTTCGTATGCGTGAGTTGAAAACAACGTCTATTTAACAATTGATTAGTATCACCTGAATGTTATAGATACTTATGCTTAGAGGCTATACCGTAAAAGCAAAAAGCTTAA
Organism: uncultured Niastella sp.; assembly: GCA_966243125.1. Taxonomy (GTDB): domain Bacteria; phylum Bacteroidota; class Bacteroidia; order Chitinophagales; family Chitinophagaceae; genus Niastella. Next base: position 2,230 of record CBIMFG010000570.1, on the reverse strand, counting down.
TCCAGATCAACTATGTCTTTTTATGACGGCCATCATAAAACAGATCATGCCAGCGAGTGCCAAAAAAGTGCGGTCTGTATGATAGAACTGCCAGCGATCACGGATCAACTGCCAGTCGTTCGGCAGGTTGCCATCAGTCCAGGTTCTTATCTGATTGTCGATGGGTACTTCAATAAACAGGGTTATAGCCAGGGCCAGCACAAAGAAAACAAGCGCAAACAACAGCCAGTAGAAGTGGGTTTTCTTTCTTCGGCCTGCTATCAACATTAGTATTATGATGCCTGCAACGCCCAGTGGCATCATAATGCTCATGCCCAAGGCAACGTTCTGCATGATCTGCTTACCGATCAAAACGAAAGTTTCCACCGGCAATGTATACATGGTTCTACTCAAAGAAAACCAGGTTCCCCAGAAAACGCCGGTCACCAATACCAGTAAGATACCGGTTATGAGCAGTAATATCTTTCGCAGCATCGGCAAATAGGTTGAAGGTTGAAAGTATAAGGTCGTTGCTATTCGAGACTCAAAATTAATTTTAGCCCTCCTAAAATTCGGAAAGATGAAATTAGTAAAACTCTTTAAAATGAGTGACCTTATACATTCAACCTTAAACCTTATATCTTAAACCGGGATCTGCACTTCCAGCCGGCAGCCGCCCATAGGTTTGGTGTCGATGGTGAGGGTGCCACCCAGGGTTTCGGCACGGTTAAGAATGTTCAACAATCCGATGCCTCTTGTTGGTTTTGTAGCATCAAAACCTTTTCCATTATCCTGAATATGCAGGGTTAACTGATTATCGCTGCGCTCAATGGCTATGCGTACAAAGCCTGCCTCTGCATACCGCATAATATTATTGGTTTGCTCCTGTATAATACGGTATAACATCAGCTGTACATCGTGGGTAAGCTCCATTTCCAGTACCGGGTCGCATTCAAAATCCACTACCATCGGGCGTACCAGTTGCATGTTCTTGATAATATCTTCAACCGGGTCAATAAAACCAACTTCTTTAATAATGGAAGAATTCAGCGACTTGGAGATCTTTCGAATTTCCTGAATGGCCAGGTTAATGTATTGGGTTGTTTTACCAAGCAGTTGTTCCTGTTCGTCACCACCGCCTTTGGCAGTACTTAACAGGATCATGGCCGATGATAAGATCTGATTCACATTATCGTGCAGCTCTTTTGAAATTTCATTGCGTTCATATTCCTGACCGGCTATCATTGCCTGGTTAATGCGCAGGCGTTCCTTTTCTTTTTGTTGCGCCAGTTCAGCTTCCAGTTTTCTTTTTTCGGTAAGGTCCTGAATGGCGCCAATGGCGCGAACCGCTACCCCATCTTTGAAAATGATATAGCCTTTATCTGATAAATGTTTATAAGTACCATCGGCACAAAGAAACCGGTATTCATCGTACCAATAATTATTTCTTGATTGTAAACAATCATTGATATGGTCCATGATGCGCTGACGGTCTTCAACATGTATTCTTTCCAGCAACCAGTCCAGGTCCATATCGTTCTGGGTATACCCGGTTAACCGGCTGAAGGGCTCACTGCGATAAATAGTGCCTTTTTCAACATTCCAGTCCCAGATATAGTCTGAAGTAGCTTTGGTAGTATAATAAAACCGTTCGTTTACTTTCAGGATCTCTTCCTGCGCTTTTTTCTCTTCGGTGATATCGATGGATTGCCCACCAATCAATCGTTTAGGGGTAGAAGTTTGCAGCAAAAATTTGAACACGAGGTACTCGCCGGGTGTACCGTCCTGCCGCATGGAGTTTTCGAGCGTGATCAACGGCTGACCTGTTTCCAGCACCCGTTGATTGTTGGCAATGTACTGCTCCACCATTTCCTTTGGCATCAGTGTGCGCACATTGGTGTACAGGTGGGAGTCGTTCAACTTCCATACACGTTTAAAAATATCATTCATGTAAATGATATAGCCATCTTCATCCATGATCCAGGCGGGGCTGTGCGTGTTGTTCATGAACGACTGAAAGATGTATTCACTTTCAGATAACCGCGATTCAGCTTCCTTGCATGCAGTAATGTCATTAAATGTAACAGCTACCAGTCCGGGCAGCTTGCCATTATACTCTTCCAGTAAACAGGTATTTACCGATAGCCAGGTAAGTTTTCCTTTGGCATTGATAAAACCCAACACCCTGTTTTGTATAGCCTCGCCGGTATGCATGGTGACGAAGGCCGGGTAATCCTGTACCAGCATAGGG